>NZ_JBSFHW010000009.1:0-265522 GCF_053597275.1 Streptomyces sp. NPDC001492
GTCCTCAAGCGGCTGCGCACCGGCGAACTCGGCGACGCGGAGATCCTGGGCGGCACCGCCCTCCCCGTCGTCTGCCTCGGCTTCGCCCAGGCCGTGACCGGCGCCCTCTCGTCCGGGGAGTTGAAGGCCCGTCAGGCGGCCGCGGGCTCCTCCTTGGTGATGCCGACTGTCGCGTCCTGGTCGCCCTTCCCGCGCAGCGCGACCACGCTGAGGAGGCAGCAGGCCAGGGCCGAGATGCCGCAGATGACATAGCCGATGGCGTACCCGTTGCCGAGGGCTTCCAGGGCGAGGGGGACCGCGCCTCCCGGCGGGGAGGACGGCGGTACGGAGTTGGAGGCGAGCGGACCGCCCTCCGCCGCCACCTGCCCCGCCGCCGCCTTGACCTCGGCGGACAGAGGGGAGGCGGCCAGCTTCGAGGTGAACTCGGTTGCCGCGTGGCTCAGCGCGATCGCGCCGATGACTGCCGGACCGAGCGTGAAGCCGAAGTCCCGCAGCAGGCTGGTCGATGCGCTGGCCATGCCCGCGTAGTGGACCTCCACCGTGTTGACGGCCGTCGCCGTGATCGAGGAGACCGTCAGTGCGAAGCCGATGCCGACCAGGCCGATGGGGAGGATGAGCGAGGTCAGGGCGCGGTCGTGGACCGAGAGGGTGGCGGCGATGAAGTCTCCCGTCGCCATCAGCCCGAGACCGGCACCGAGCACCCAGCGCGGGCTGACCTTCTCGAGGAGCCGGGAGATCAGCGGCATCAGCAGCAGCGTCCAGGCGTTGAGCAGGATGAAGGCGAACGAGCCGCGCAGCGGGCTCTGGTGCTGGATCGGCCCCAGCCGGATGCTGGTCGCGTAGGCGGTGCCGAGGTAGCTGAACATGCCGACCACGGCGACGAACGACGCCACCGCGAACGCCCGGTTCTTGAACAGATCGAGCCGGAGCAGCGGGGAGGCGGCCCGGCTTTCGGCCACGATGAACAGGCCGATGAACACCGCGGCGACCACGTATGCGATCACCACCGGCGTCGCGCTCCAGCCGTCCGCCGGGCCCTGGATCACCGCGTAGAGCAGGGCGAACATGCCGATGCCGATGGTGATCTGGCCGGCCAGGTCGAGTGAACGGCCTTCCGGGGCACTGGAGTTGTGTGCCAGCAGCTGGCTGAGCACGGTGCTGATCAGAGCCAGGCCCGTCACGACGATGAACGCCCACCGCCAGGAGCCGTAGTTGCCGGTGATGCCGCCCAGGACGGGGGCGACGAAACCGCCGCTGGACAGGGCCGCCGCCCAGATGGTGATGGTGCGGGCGCGGTCCTTGGCCGAGTGGGTTCCGGCGGCGATCATCGCGAGCGAGGTCGGGAACAGCGCCGCCGCGCCCAGACCGGCGATGGCCTGGCCCACCCAGAGCATGTGGATGCCGGTGCTGGCGGCGGCCAGCGCCTCGCCGACCACCAGCAGCGCACCGCCGCCGACCAGCAGCCGCTTGCGGCCGAAGAGGTCACCGAGGACGCCGAAGGTCAGCTCCAGTACGGAGACGGGCAGCAGGAACGCATCCGAGATCCAGGTCAGCTGCGAACCGACGGGGTGCAGGTCCTCCTGGAAGAGCCCGTTCAGCGTGGCCGGCATGGCCAGGGCGATCTGTGCCAGGCAGACCGCGAAACAGCCGGCGATCAGAGTGCCGACGGGCAGGCCGCCGGATGGTTGCGAGGTGGCGGTGGCGCCGGTTTGGGTGCGCGTTTCGGTGGACACGAGTGCTCCCCTTTGAGCGGCTGGGCGGCTTCGAGCGATGTGGGGACGCCGAGAACGCGACGAATGTAGGGCAGTTTTTCGACGGCGGTCAATAGATTGCCCAGTAACCGTGGGCATGGCTGTGCCCGGCAGGTGCCACCGGATACTCGGGCCGTCCTAGGGGACGGCCACCGCGATCACGTCCAGAGCGCTCGCGGCCGCCTGACGGGCCGGCTCCGCGCAGCGGTGCGCCAGCTCGTGGAACCGCTCCTCCGCGCGGGCCGCCGGCCAGTCCTCGGGCAGGAGATCGGCGGGCAGATGGGGATCCTGGCGGACCTGGTCCAGCCAGTCGGTGTGCAGCAGCAGCTGCCGTACGAGGGCGTCCGCCGGCTCGTCGGTGTCCGTGCTCCAGCGGGCCAGGAACACCTCGTATCCCTTGGCGACGGACTCCACGTCGAACGCCGTGTGCAGGATCGTCCGGGCGTCGGTCGGGCCGACGGCCGCGGCTCCCTGGAAGACGCGCAGATACGGGTCGAGGTCCAGCCCCGCGACGATCCCGGGCACGTCCACCGTGCCGGGCGCCACCCACAGGCCGTTCTGCAGCGGACCGAAACCGCTCCACAGCAGCCGGGAACGCAGGTCGT
This sequence comes from Streptomyces sp. NPDC001492, assembly GCF_053597275.1. Classification (NCBI taxonomy): domain Bacteria; kingdom Bacillati; phylum Actinomycetota; class Actinomycetes; order Kitasatosporales; family Streptomycetaceae; genus Streptomyces; species Streptomyces sp. NPDC001492. The sequence goes on from NZ_JBSFHW010000009.1 coordinate 2,357, forward strand.
GCCGTTCGCGTCGCCACGCTTCCGGGAGGGAGAAACCGACCAGGGTCCAGGTGCCGTCCCAGGTGCGGTTGACCGCGCCCGTGCGCCAGATCCGGTCGTGCCCGTCCTGGAGCACGCGGGTGGCGCGCCGCGTCGGGCCGAAGTACGTCTTACGGCCGCGCCGGTGCCGTTCCAGCAGGCCGCGCTTGACCATGCGGGTCAGCGTCGACCGTACGGCGTCCTCGCTGATCCCGGCCTGCCCGAACACGTCGATCAGACTGCTCGCCGACAGGGCGACGTCCCGGCCCAGGGCGTGGATGCCGAAGAAGCTCAGCATCAGAGACTGCGGCCGGGGTGCGCTGCCCGCCTGGTCCGGCGGATCGAAGCTGGTCACCGGGCAAGGGTAGATCCGGTTCGTCTCACCTCGACGGACAGGTCGTTGTCCACCGCGCAATGGGGGCGCACCACGTTGCCCGCGACGGTGGCCGCCGGATGGAAGACGTTCCGGACACCGCCGCCGGTGTCCGGATCTTCATGGTGGGCTGGACCCGTGCAACTCCCCGACAGTTGCTGTCTGTTACCACTTCGTAGGGCCCGCCGGGCCACGGTCGCCTACCCGATGTCGACCACCCGGGCCCAGGCGGGCGGCGCGTCGGGCACATGGTCGGGATCCTCCTCGTTCCAGTTCGCGCCCTGCCGGGGGAACAGACCCACCACCGTCCGGCAGGCCGGTCGCGCGTCCGGCCAGGGCGTCTGGCCGTCGGTCAGCCGCCCGGCGTCCCACCCGGCCAGGAATTTTCCGAGCGAGGAATCAGGACGACGCCTCCGCGCGGGCGAGCAGATCCAGCGCGACATCGGTGATCATGTCCTCCTGGCCGCCAGCTATGCCCTGCCGGCCGAGCTCGACAAGGAGGCTGCGGGTGTCCCGGCCGGTGCCGGCCGGTACGGGCTGTTGCCACGGCCGCCCGCGATCGCGGAGGATCTTCTGGCCCGGCCCGGCACTCGACAGGAGCTCTCGTGACGTACGACATCACCGCCATCCGCTCCCACTTCCCCGCCCTTGCGGCCGGAACGGCACACTTCGACGGCCCGGGCGGCACCCAGACCCCGCAGCCCGTCATCCAAGCCATCGCCGACGCCCTGTCCAGCCCCCTGTCGAACCGGGGCCAGGTGGCGCCGGGGGAGCGCAACGCCGACACGATCGTCACCGGGGCCCGCGGGGCCATGGCCGACCTGCTCGGAGCGGATCCGTCGGGGATCGTCTTCGGCCGCAGTGCCACCCAGCTCACCTACGAGTTCTCCCGCACCCTCGCCAAGGCCTGGCAGCCCGGGGACGAGGTGGTCGTCACCCGCCTCGACCACGACGCCAACATCCGCCCCTGGGTCCAGGCCGCCACGGCGTCCGGCGCCACCGTCCGCTGGGCCGACTTCGACCCCGCCACCGGGGAGCTGACGGCGGACGACATCCGCGCCGTCCTCAGCGAACGCACCCGGCTGGTCGCCGTCACCGCCGCCTCCAACCTGATCGGCACCCGTCCCGCGATCGCCGAGATCTCCCGTCTGGCCCATGAGGCGGGAGCGCTCAGTTACGTCGACGGCGTCCACTACGCCGCCCACACGCTGGTCGACCTGGAGCAGCTCGGCGCGGACTTCTTCGTCTGCTCCCCGTACAAGTTCCTGGGTCCGCACCACGGAGTCCTCGCCGCCCGGCCGGAGTTGCTGGAGACCCTGCGGCCGGACAAGCTGCTGCCCTCCACCGACGCGGTCCCCGAGCGCTTCGAACTGGGCACGCTGCCCTATGAGTTCCTCGCGGGCACCACCGCCGCGGTCGACTTCCTCACCCGCCTGGACCCGAGCGCCACGGGAACCCGCCGACAGCGCCTGACCGCCGCGTTCGCGGCGCTCGAAGCACACGAACACAGCCTGCGCACACAGATCGACAAGGGACTGTCCTCACTCGAAGGACTCACGATCCACTCCCGGGCGGCCGACCGCACCCCCACCCTGCTGCTCACGTTCGAGGGCCGCTCCACCGCGGACGCCTACCGCTTCCTCGCCGAGCGCGGCGTCCACGCTCCGTCGGGATCCTTCTACGCCATCGAGGCCTCCCGCCGGCTCGGCCTCGGGGACACCGGGGGCCTCCGCATGGGCCTCGCGCCCTACAACAGCGCGGAGGACGTCGACCGGCTCCTGGGCGGGCTGTCCGAGTTCCTCGGACTCTGAGCAGCGCCCGGAGGCCCGAAGGTGCCGCCCGAGCCGTGTGGCTGGCTACGGCCGTGTGGCACGGGTCGGTCGTGCGGACCGACGGCCCAGGACGGGCTCGGCCAGCACTCTCGCCGTACGGCAGAGGGTCTGGCCGTGCCGGGCGAAGAGGTCGTCCCGCGAGTCGAAGTGGCCCAGGTCCGCCAGGACGTGGGCGGAGAGATCGCACGCGGCGCCGTCGGCCGGGCAGAGTGTCACCCCGTCCCAGTCGATCGCCGTCCTGGACAGCGCCTCGAACAGCGTCTCCGCACCGGCGTTGGTGAAGCCGCCCTGGCCGTCGCTCAACTCGTCGAGGCTGCCGAAGAGTTCCGAGACCGTCAGCCAGGGAGCTGCGGCGTGTTCGGCCGGCGCCGGCACGTCGACGCGGAATTCGGGCCAGGCCAGGAGAACCCGGTCCGGGACGATCCGGCGCAGCCGCGGAAAGCGCGGATACCAGAAAGCCCCGTCGACCAGCAGGCCACGCACCCGCGTGGCCACCCCCGATGCCCGCGCCACCGCCTCCAGCACGGCCAGCCGCTGGCTGCACGAACCACGGCCACGGCGCAGTACCTCGGACACGGGCCGCTCGTCCTGCACCGAGTACACCGGCCGCACGGTCGTGGCAATGACCCGGTGGGCCCGGCGCAGATCCGCTGTCCTGCGGTCGGGCGCCGTCGTCCCCGTGTCGGCCGTCGTGCCGATCTGCCGCAGCAGGGAAGTGACCTGCGGGTGCCGCCAGTCGAGGATCCGCGTCGGGGCGGTGCTCCCGGCCGCCCTTCCCTCGCTCGTCGTGCCGGCGTGAGAACGGCCTCGCGGTGTGAGAAGCGAGCTCGTCATGACCGTGGTCCTCTCTCCGGCACCTCGATGGCCACACACATCATCGCCGAAGAATTGAACATGTTCAACTATGGCGGCCCGTGGACAGGGGACCTGTGAGGACCCCTCAGCCCAGGTAGGCGGGAGCCACCGCGGAGGTCATCAGCCGGCGGGCCGTGCCGGTGCCGTCGGCCGGGACGGTCCACAGGTCCGAGCCGTAGTCGCCGGGGAGGGCGTAGACGAGGGTGGAGTCGTCGGCCCACAGGGCCTGGTCGTCGATGTTGCGCTGCTCGGCGGTCGCGGTCTCCTTCATCGTGCGCAGGTTCAGGACGTACAGCCGCCAAGGGGCGTCGGGAGAGGCTCCCTCGACGCGTTTCTTGTAGGCGATGCGGGTGCCGTCGGGGGAGAGGGAGGGGCATTCGACGTTGCGGTGCAGGGTGGTGAGGGTGCGTGCCCCGACGTCTCCCCGTACGAGGTAGGTGTTGCCGCCGGTCGCCAGCGTGGCGTAGAAGCGGTTGTCGTCGGCGAAGGTGACGCCCCAGATGTTGGTGTCGGCGGCGCGGTAGGTGCGGCCGTCCTGGATGATGCGGAAGGTCTCCAGGTTGTCGTCGATCTTCCAGCTGCGGGTGTCGACGATGGCCGTGCGGGTGGAGAACTTCGTTCCGGCGTAGGAGTCTCCGCTGACGAAGACCGTCCAGGCCGCCATGTGGCCGGAGGGCGAGACACGGGCCCGGGTGGGGATGCCCGCGGCCGGGAAGCGGTGCCGCTCGCGCAGGTGTGCGTCGAGGACGACCGCCCGGTAGGTGTCCCTGAGCGTTCCGTGCACGGCCTGGAGGCAGATGCCGGTACCGGCAGCCGCGTGGAAGCGCAGGCACTTGACGCCCGAGGCGGTGCGCGGCCCCTGCGGATCGTCGGCGGGCACGGTGGCGATCTCGTCGCGGTGCGGGCCCCAGGCCAGGTTGCGCACCAGCAGCCGGCGTCCGGCCGTCGGCCGGAGCGAGACGGTGCCCGTCCGCACGGTCGGACCGTTCGCCTGCTGCTCGTCGCGCATGCCCGAGCGGTGGGCGGCGTACAGCACCGCACCGGTGCCGACGCCTCCGAGCAGCAGGACGGCGGCCAGCAGGATCACCAGACGGGTGGTTCGGGTCATGCGGACACCTCCGCGGGGGACGCGTCGCCGGCGGGGCGGAGCACGAAAAAGGCCACGACGGCGCTGACGGCCAGCGCGGCGGCGGTGCCGGCGAGCGCGCTGCGCCCGCCCCACAGGCTCCAGGCCGCGCCGAAGGCGAGCGAGCAGGCGAACCGGGACAGCGCCTGGCCGGTGCCCACCAGCGCCTGCCCGGCCCCCTGGTGCTGTGCCGGCACGGCACCGGCGGTGGCGGCCGCGAGGACCCCGTCGGTGGCCGCGTAGAAGGTGCCGTGCAGGACGAGGACCGCGACCACGGCGGGAATGCCGTGCCAGGGGGAGAGCACCAGGCCGTAGCCGAGCAGCAGGACGCCGTGACCGGCCAGGAACAGCCGGCGGCGGTCGATGCGGTCGGCGAGCGCGCCGAGCGGGACGGCGAGCAGCAGGAAGACGGCGGCGGTGCCCAGGGGCAGCAGCGGGAACAGGTCGGCGGACAGGTCCCCCGCGCGCTGCAGCAGCAGATACAGGAAGGAGTCGCTGACGGTGGTGAGACCCAGCAGGGCCGCGCAGAAGGTGAGCCGGCGCAGCTCCGGGCGGCGCAGCAGGCCGAGTGAATCGCGCAGGGCGGGGCGAGCGGCCTCGGGCGGAGCTGCGGCACCGGCGGGCGTGATGCGGCCGGGCACGAAGAGCACCAGTACCAGCACCCCGAGCACGGCGACACAGCCGCTGACGGTGAAGACCGCGTCGTAGCCGTCGACGGTGGCCCGCAGCACGGCGAAGGCGACCAGCGGGCCGAGCAGTGCGCCGGTGGTGTCCATGGCGCGGTGCACCCCGAACGCCCGTCCCCGGTGCTCGGGTTCGGTGGCCAGCGAGATCATCGCGTCCCGTGGGGCGGTGCGCAGCCCCTTGCCGGTGCGGTCGGCCGCGAGCACGGCGCTGATGACGGGGAGGGTGTGGGCGAGCAGCAGCAGTGGCTTGCACAGCGCCGACAGGCCGTAGCCGAGGCCCGCGACAACCTTGTGCCGGCGGCCGCCGCGGTCGGCGAGGTGACCGCCGGCCATCCGGACCAGCGCCCCCACACCGTTGTTGATGCCGTCGAGGAGACCGAAGCCGAGCGGGGACAGGCCGAGGCCGGCGACCACGTAGAGGGGCAGCACGGCGGTGACCATCTCCGAGGAGACGTCGGTGATGAGGCTGACCGCACCCAGGGCCAGCACGGTGCCGGGGACGGCGGCCGGCCGCCGCCCCGGACGGGTGTCCGGGGCGACGGCGGCCTTGGTGCTGCGGGAGTCCGCGAGATACACGGGCGTCAGTTCCAGATGCCGGTGATGTCGGACGCCGACGCGGCGTTGCCCGCGTGGCTGCTCAGACCGGCCAGGTCCTCCACCGTGCGCAGGACGTTGTAGTGGTTGTACGTGGTCGAGCTGGAGCTTCCGGGCGCCACGTGCTGGCCGTAGAGGACGGTCGGGATGCGGTTGCCGGAGAGCTTGTTGTCCTCGTCGAAGGTGACGGCGAGGATGCTGTTGTGCGTCTGGGCCCACGTGGCGTACGCGCCAAGGTTGTTCTTGATCCAGGTGTCGCCCGTGGAGACCGAGCAGTCGTGCATGTCACTGCACAGGTTCGGCACGACGAAGGAGACCTTCGGCAGGGTCGTGAAGTCGGTCGGGAACTGGGCGAAGGTCATCGCGGTGTTCGTCGGCACGTTGGAGAAGCCGAACCACGGGTTGTGCTTCTGCGCGTAGTTGCCGCTGCTGCACGTCGTCGAACCCTGGCTGGGCAGCGACTCGTTGTAGCTCTTCCAGGTCTTGCCCTCGGCGATCAGCTCCGAGGCGAGGTTCGGCGCGGAGAGGGACCCGACGCTCACACAACTGTCGTCGGTGCGGCCCTGGTTGGAGCCCGAGAAGAGCATGTAGTAGTTCGGCTCACTGGGGTGGGTGAGGCCGTAGGACTGGGTGAGGTTGGCGCCACCCGCCTTGAGGGTGTTGTTGATGTACGGGGCGCTGGAGCTTCCGATCACCTGTGAGTAGGCGTGGTTCTCCATCACCACGACCACCACGTGGTCGGGGGTGGGGAGAGCGGCGGCCTGAGCGGCTGAGGTCGTTGCGGCCCACACACCGATCGAGGTGGCGGTGAGGGCGACGGCCCCGGCGAGTGCGGTGAGGGGGCGTCTGGTGCTCTTGGAAGCCTTTACGGCGGTCATGACTGTCCTCCGGACAGAAGTGACGGGCACGTGCGGGGGGAGGCGGCGCCGCAACGATAGGAGCCTCAGGCCGGTACTGCGTGAAGCCCAGACGAACGGCGGACCCCGGTGGGCAAACATCGCACGACGTACTGGTCATGTACAGGTCATGTGCGGTCGGGGCGTCCGGTGGCCGCGACATGCCACCCACGTACCCCGAACTCCGCGGACCGACGACCGCGCAGGTCAGGCCCGCAGATGCGTGGACGTCATGGACTGCAGATGGCTGAGAAAGGCGAGTGTGGCCGGGTGTGTGGGAGTGCGTGGCCAGGCCATGCGAACCGTCACGGGCGGTACGTCCGCCAGGGGCAGATAGTGGACCCCGGGGTGCGGATGGCTCTGCTTGGTGGCCTCGGCGGTGACGCCCACGGCCTCTCCCGTGGCGATCACGGTGAGCCACTCGTCGACGTTGGCCACCTCGAACGTCCGGGGCCGCCGCCCCTCGGGCCACAGCTCGGCGGTGGTCGCGGCGGTCGCGCACAGCACCACCGGCCGGTCGGCCAGATCCGTCAGCCGCACCGAGGGACGACTGGCCAGCGGATCACTGTCGGGTACGGCGGCCATGCGTCGCTCCCGGTACAGCGACCGGACCTCCAGTCCGGCACCGGGCGCGGGCGAGCTGCGCACCAGCGCCGCGTCGATCTCTCCGCGGCGCAGCGCCACCTCCGGATCGTCGCGCCGGTACACCTGCACCGGGGTCGCGGGATGCGCCTCCCGCCAGGTGCGCAACAGCGGCACGGTCAGGTCGCCGAGCGCCGCCCAGGCGAAACCTATCCGCAGCGGACGCACCCCCGCCGCGGCCTCCGTCAGCGCGTCGTCCAGCTGACGGAGGATCAGATGGGCTCTCTCATGCAGCCGTTGACCGGCATCCGTGAGGGACAGGGTGCGGGTGGTACGGTCCACCAGCCGCACGCCCACCCTGCTCTCCAGCTGTTCCAGGGTGCGCGAGAGCGCGGGCTGGCTGATGTGGAGCATCGCCGCCGCGCCGGTGATGGTGCCCTCGTCGCCGATCGCGGCGAGCGCCCGCAGATGCCGTAGCTCCACATTCATAACTCTCAAGCATAAGTGCTCCCCAGAAGGTATTTCCCTCCCACAGGGGGCCGGCCCTAGCGTCGCAGTCATGAAGATTCTGCTCATCGGTGCCACCGGCACGCTCGGCGCGGCCCTCCACAAGACACTCGACACCCGCGGCCACGAAGTCCTCACCGTCGCACGCAGCGGCGGCGAGCTGCACCACGACATCACCGACCCCGCACAGGTCACGGAACTCTACGACCGCGCCGGCCGGGTGGACGCCGTGGTCAGCGCCGCCGGACACGTGCCGTACAAGCCGGTCGTCGAGCTGACTCCCGAGGACTATCTGGCCGCCTTCCACGGCAAGGTGCTCAGCCAGATCGACCTGGTGCGCCAGGGCATCCCGCGGATCGCCGAGCGCGGCTCCTTCACCCTCATCACCGGTGTGCTCGCCCGCGAGCCCATCCCCACCGGCAGCGCTGCCTCCATGGCCAACGGCGCGCTGGAGGCGTTCGTCCGCGCCGTCGCCATCGAGATCGCCCCACAGCGCATCAACGCGATCAGCCCGACGGTCTTCACCGAGAGCCTCGCCGAGTACGGCGACTACTTCCCGGGCATGCCGCCGGTGGACCTCGCCGATGTCACCCGGGCGTACGTCCGGTCCGTCGAGGGCGCGCAGACGGGGCAGATCTACGCCCTGTAGTGAGCAGCGTGCCCTTCGGCGTGGGCGCCCCCGGAGCGGCGGGGGCCCCTCACGAAGCCGCCCGCGACGACGCTCGGGCGGGGGCGACGAAGTCCGGGACCACTGGGGGGTGGCGCGCGGCGAGGGCGCCGGGGACCCGGACAGGCCGGCGCCCTCCAGGACGAGCTCGCGTTGATCTCGTGCGCCGTGGCGTCGTCGCACCTGGCAGTCCACGGTGGGTTCGGCGCCGGGTGGGAACGTGCCCCTCGGCCACCGTCGCCATGTCGAGGCCACCGGCACTCCCGGCCGCCGCCGTCATGCCCGCCTCGCCTCGAAGTGGGCCACGGCGACCACCAGGTCCTGCCAGGCCATGCCCACGCTCTTGAACAACCGCGGCTTTGCGGAGGGGAGTTGGGCCTTGCCCCGCACGAGATCGGCGAGGCCGACCAGCGTGCCGGGATCGAGCGTCCCCGACTGTACGGCCAGCACGATGTCGCCCGCCTCGCGCAGCGCCGCCGAAACCGCCTCCACGACCACCGTCGAACGCCCGACGGCCGTCTCGTCGACCTCGCGGGCGTCGGGCTCGTGCGATCCGACGGCCACCACGGTCGCGTGCGGCGGCAGCAGCGAGCCGTCGAACAACGGCGTGCGCGCCGTGGTGCAGCAGGCCACGAGGTCGGCGTCCGCCACCTCGTCCGCACCGCCGACTCGCGCCTCGATGTCCTCGGCGAACGCGCGGGTGCGCTCGGGGTTCCGGCCGACGACCACCACGTCCCGGATCGGCCGGACGCACCGCAGGGCCTCGGCATGCGACCGTGCCTGCGGCCCCGTCCCGAACAGCACCAGTCGGCTCGCGTCCGGCTCGGCGAGCGCGTCGGCGGCCACGGCGGACACCGCCGCGGTTCGTACGCCGGTGAGCGCGATCCCGTCCAGCAGGGCCAGCGGGGTGAGGGTCTCGCCGTCCAGCAGAAGGTAGTTGCCCTGGATCCGCGGGAGGTCCCGCGCCGGGTTGTCCGGAGCCACCGTCACCACCTTGACTCCGGCGTAGGAGCCCCAGTGGGCGGGCATGAGCAGGAGCTCGCCCCGCGGCACCGGGACGGCCGAACGCGGCGGACCGGCCTCCGGGTCGAGCCCGCCGAGCAGACTCGCGCGCAGCGCGCCGATGGCCGCCTCCATGGGCGGCGCACCCTCCACAACGGTGATCACAGCTGGAAACCCTCCTTGCTCACCGGCCATCTCCGACCTGTTCCTCCCCACGATGTGGTCCGGCCTGCCGCAGCCACAAGGACCGGAAGAGCGACCGACCGACGGCCCCAGCGACCGGCTGCGCTTGCGCTGCTTCCCGACGGCCGGCGTCAGCCGCGTACCGTCCGCGCTGTCGGCGTTCGTCGCACCGGCCTGTCTTGTCCCCTCCCCGCCGTCACCTGCGGGGAAGGGACCGCTGTCCGGCTGTGCGCGGCCGCCGGGTGGGAGGGAGGACTCCAACCCTCCCGTAGCGCAGGACAAGCGAGTCGGGTGCCGGTGCTACGGCGTCGCAGGCCGCCGGGCCCCGGCCACCGCCCGCAGCACCTCGACCAGTGCGGCCACCGTCGGCCGGCGTTCGGCGGCGGAGCGGAACACCACGACGATGTGCCGCTCGACCCTCTCGCGCAGCCGCACCACGTCGAAGCGGGAGGCGCGCAGTCTGAGCATCAGCTCCGTCACCGTGCTGATCCCGATGCCCGCCTCGACCAGCGCCAGCGTGGCCGCGGTGTCGGTCACCTCGTGCCGGACGTCGGGTTCGATGCCGGCCCGCCGGCAGGCGGTGCGCACGGCGCGGCCGTAGTAGCTGTCGGCGGAGGGCAGGATCCAGCCCAGGTTCTGCGTGTCGGCCAGGGCGATCTCCGCGCGGCCCGCCAGCCACCCGGTGGGCACGGCGAGGGAGAACCGCTCCCGCTCCAGCCGCATCACCCGCAGCGCGGGATCGCGCGGGATGGGCACGTCCGGGTAGTCCAGGCCGAGCGCCAGGTCCACCGCACCGGAGGCGACGGCGTCGTACACCTCGTCCACGTCCATGTCGCGGCTGTGCACGGCGAGCCCGGGATGCGCCTCGCGCACCCGCTCCAGGGCCGGCGGCAGGATCTCGGCGGCGGCCGTGGCGAACAGCCCCACCACCAGCACCCCGGAGACCTCGCCGCGGCTGCGCTCCAGCGCCTCGACCGCCTCGGCCTCCGTGGACAGGATCCGCTCGGCATGCCGGGCCAGCGTCCTGCCGGCATCGGTCAGCTCCACCCGCCGCCCCACCCGCTGCAGCAGCTCCATGCCGGTGGCCTTCTCCAGCGCGGCGATCTGCTGCGAGACCCCGCCGGGCGTGTACCCCAGCGCCCGGGCCACCGCGGTGATGGTTCCGCGTCTGGTCAGCTCCACCAGGGAACGCAGCTGGGAGCTCGTCCAGTCCATATAGGAACACTAATAGATCGGGCGCAGTAACTGTTCATGGACGTCAAAGGTCGGATTGCGTCACGATGACGGGCAGAAAGCCCAACGCCCCCGGCCCGGCGCGGCCTCCGGAAGGGACGGCCCCTTGTCCTCCTCATCCGCCCTCCGCTCCGTTCCGCCGACCGCCGACGTCGTGATCATCGGCGGGGGCGTGATGGGCGCGAGTGCCGCGTTCCACCTCGCCGAAGCGGGGGTGACCGAGGTCGTGGTCATCGAGCGCGGCGATCTTGCCTGCGGCAGTTCGGGCAAACCGATCGGCGGGGTACGCGCCCAGTTCTCCGACCCGCTCAACATCGAGCTGGGCAGCCGGAGCCTGCGCGCCTACGAGAACTTCCCGCACCGCCCCGGCGCGGACATCCGCCTGGACACCGTCGGCTACCTCTTCCTGCTCACCACCGACCGGCAGGCCGCGGATTTCGAGGACGGCGTCAGGGCCCAGAACGCCCTCGGCGTCCCCACCCGCATGATCACCCCGCACGAGGCCCGCCGCCTCTGCCCCTATGTCAGCACCGACGGACTCCTGGCCGCCGCCTACTCGCCCACCGACGGCCACGCCCGCCCCGTACTGGTGGTGAACGGATACGCCGACGCCGCCGCACGGGCCGGCGTCACCTTCGCCACGCACACCACCGTGACCGGCATCGACACCGCAGGCGACCGCGTCACCGCCGTGCACACGGACCGGGGCAGCATCGACTGCAACAGCGTGATCTGTACGGCGGGTGCCTGGTCGCGCCGGATCGGTGACATGGTCGGCCTCGACCTTCCGGTCCGGCCGGTGCGCCGCCAACTCGCGTTCACCGAACCGCTCGTGCCCCCGGCGCCCCGTATCCCCTTCACCATCGACTTCGCCTCGTCGGCCTACTTCCACAACAGCGACGACGGCCTGCTGTTCGGCCTCGCCGACCCCCGCGAGCCCGACGGTTTCGACACCACCTGGACCCCGGAGTGGCTCGAACTGTTCCGGGACGCCGTACGCAGGCGGGCCCCCGAACTGGCCGGTATGAGGACCGTCGGCGGCTGGGCCGGCCTCTACGAGGTCACCCCCGACCACAACGCCCTCATCGGCCGCTCCGGCGAAGTCGTCAACTTCCTTTACGCCACCGGGTTTTCGGGCCACGGCTTCCTGCAGGCCCCAGCCGTCGGCGAGATCCTGCGCGACCTCCACCTCGACCGCGCACCCTTCATCGACATCTCCCCGCTCAGCGCCGACCGCTTCCGTTCGGGGGCCGAGATCCGCCCCGAAGCCCACGTGGTGTGACGTCCCGAAGTCCATGAGGCGTGACCCTCGATCGAAAGGGCCCTTCGATGATCAGCCGGTGGCTCCGGAGCGCGCCGGCTTCGCCGCCCGGCTCCCCGCCGTCCACGGCGGGCGGTCCCGGCCCACAGCCACCCGCCCCCGACCGTGCGCGACTCCTACGAGCAGCAGCAGAACCGCTCCCTCGCCCAGGTAGCCCGGGAGCGGCAACTCGACGGCCCGCTCAACTGACCCGCCCCTCACCACTCACCGAACCCCTGACCACTCACCGAATCCCGAGGAAGCACCATGACGAGCACCGCCCTGCCCAGCACCGAGGAGCTGCGCGCCCGCGCCCGTACGAGCCTGGACCGCATCGGCGTCACCGTCCCCGAAGGCGCCGGCATCCGGGCACGTACGCCGATCACCGGCGAGGACCTCTTCGGGCTCGGGGCCGCCACCGCTGCCGGTACCGAGGAGGCCGTCGCGGCCGCCCGCGAGGCCTTCCTCACCTGGCGCACCACCCCGGCTCCGCGCCGCGGTGAACTCGTGCGCCGTCTGGGCGAGTTGCTGCGCGAGCACAAGAGCGACCTGGCGGACCTCATCACCATCGAAGCGGGCAAGATCCGCTCGGAGGCGCTCGGCGAGGTCCAGGAGATGATCGACATCTGCGACTTCGCGGTCGGCCTGTCCCGCCAGCTCTACGGCCGCACCATCGCCTCCGAGCGCCCCGGCCACCGCCTGGCCGAGACCTGGCACCCGCTGGGCGTCGTCGGCGTGATCTCCGCGTTCAACTTCCCGGCCGCCGTGTGGTCCTGGAACACCGCCGTGGCCCTGGCCTGCGGCGACACAGTGATCTGGAAGCCGTCCGAGCTCACCCCGCTGATCTCCCTCGCCTGCGACCGGCTGCTGGCCCAGGCCGCCGAAGACACCGGCGCACCCCGGGACGTACACCGCCTCCTGCTCGGCGACCGCACCGTCGGCGAACAGCTCGTCGACGACCCGCGCGTCGCCCTCGTCAGCGCCACCGGCTCCACCCGCATGGGCCGCGAGGTCGGCCCCCGCGTGGCGGCCCGATTCGGCCGCAGCCTGCTGGAGCTCGGCGGCAACAACGCCGCCGTCGTCGCGCCCTCGGCCGACCTCGACCTCGCCGTGCAGGGCATCGTCTTCGCCGCGGCCGGCACGGCGGGGCAGCGTTGTACGACCCTGCGCCGCCTCATCGTGCACCGCGACATCGCCGACACGCTCGTCGCACGGCTCACGGCCGCCTACGCCAAGCTGCCCATCGGCGATCCCTTCGACGAGAACACCCTCGTCGGACCGCTCATCTCCACCAAGGCCCTCGACGGCATGCAGGACGCCGTCACCCGCGCCCAGGCGCAGGGCGGCAAGCTCCTGGCCGGCGGTGGCCGCCGCCTCGCCGAGGCCGCGCCCCGGGCCGCCTACGTCGAACCGGTCATCCTCCGCGTCGACGAACAGACCGAGGTCGTACGGGAGGAGACCTTCGCACCCGTCCTCTACGTCCTGACCTACGACACGCTCCAGGAGGCCATCGCCCTGCACAACGACGTCCCGCAGGGCCTGTCCTCCAGCATCTTCACCCGCGACCAGCTGGAAGCAGAGCTCTTCCTCTCCGCCGAGGGCTCCGACTGCGGCATCGCCAACGTCAACATCGGTACCTCCGGCGCCGAGATCGGGGGCGCCTTCGGCGGGGAGAAGGAGACGGGCGGCGGCCGCGAGTCGGGCTCCGACGCCTGGAAGGCGTACATGCGGGCGGCCACCAACACCGTCAACTACTCCGGCCGACTCGCCCTGGCCCAGAACGTCAGCTTCCTCTAGGGGGCACCCGCGCCGCGCGAGCATCCTCAGACCGGTACGACCGTCACTGCCCCGCCCTGGGATCAGCAACGAGCGTGCCGGCGGGGCCGGTTGGCGGAGCACAGCCCCACCCCGTTGCTCGCCGGCGCGGTCAGCGGGGTCGAGGGCGCGCGGTGACGTCCGCCAGATAGCCGCGCAGCATGACCTTGGCCTCGTCGAGGAGTTCCACGTCCCCCTCGGCGTCCCGCCGGAACGCCTCCTGCGCCAGCGCATCGGCCGCAAGGACCGCGGCGTGGCAGGCGCGGGCGAGTGTCTCGTGGTCGTGGGCCATGTCGAGCGCGAGCAGGACACGGCGGATCCCGTCGGCCATACGGCCCTTGTGCGCACGGTCCGCGGCTCGGGTCCGCTCGGTCAGGCCGCTGCCGAACCACAGGGCCCGGAAGCCGTGTTCGGTGCGGTAGATCCCGGCGAACGCGTCGATCAGCACCCCCACCGGGTCCTCCCAGCGCTCCGCCGCCGCGGCCTGCACGAGGGCGTCCATGGCGGCCTCCAGTTTCGCGAAGTATCCGGACGCCAGTGCGTCGATGATCGCGTCCCGGTCGGGCAGGTACTGATACAGCGAGCCGACCGACACCTCGGCCTCGGCCGCGACACGGGTCGTGGTCAGCGCCTCGACCCCCTCACCGATCAGGACACGCTCGGAGGCCTCCAGAACCCGCGCCAACCGCGCCTTGCTGCGCGCCTGTTGGGGGGTACGGCGCAGGGGGGCGGCCCCGCCGGCCCTCGCGGTCGGCTCACCCACGAACAACCTCCGAACCTGAACGTGACTTTGTTTCATGTTTAGGTTACGGTCCCGCACATGACCGACTCAAGCGCGGCGCTCGGGCGGGAGCGGGCCGCCGTGGCGGACGCCTGCCGCCGGCTGGGAGCCGAGGGCCTGCTCATCGGTACGGCCGGAAACGTGAGCGTGCGGGCGGGGGAGCGGGTCGCGATCACTGCGACCGGGGCGGTGCTCGCCGAACTCACCGAGGATCAGGTGACGGTGGTCGACCTGGACGGGAACATCGTCGGCGGAACCCTGGAGCCGACCTCGGAGCTCGACCTGCACCTCGGCGTCTACCGGCGCTACGGCACCGGCGCGGTCGTCCACACCCACGCCCCGATGGCCACCGCACTCTCCCTGGTCCTCGACGAACTGCCCTGCGTCCACTACCAGTTGCTCGCTCTCGGCGGCACCGTCCGCGTCGCGCCGTACGCCACCTTCGGCACCCCCGAACTCGCCGAGTCGGTGCTCACCGCGCTGGAGGGCCGCAGCGCCGCCCTGATGGCCAACCACGGCGCCCTCACCCACGCGCCGACCCTCGACACGGCCGTCGAGCACGCCCTGCTGCTGGAGTGGGCCTGCGGCGTCTATCGGCACGCCGCCGCGCTCGGACCGCCCCGCGTCCTCGACGAACAGCAGCAACTCGCGGTCATCGAGGCCGCGATCGCCCGCAACTACGGCACCACCCACCCCGTACCACCGGCTCAGGAGGAAGAGCGATGAAGGTCGTCACGATGGGCGTGCACGTGCTGGACGTACTGGTACGGCCGGTGGAGGAGATACCCGAGGGCCAGGGCGCGACCCTCGTCGACGACATCCGGATGACCGCCGCCGGGACGGCAGGCGGCACCGCCCTCACGCTCGCCAAGCTGGGCGCCTCGGTACGCACCGCCGGTGCGATCGGCACCGACCCGACCGGCGACCTGCTCGTCCAGCTCCTCAACAGGGCAGGCATCGACACCGGGCTGCTCGTCCGCCGCACCGACACCTCGACCTCGGCGAGCGTCCTGCCCATCCGCCCCAACGGCGACCGCCCCTCACTCCATCTGCTCGGCGCCAACATCACCTACGGCCTCGACGACGTGCCCTGGGACGAGGTGGCCGAGGCCGGCCACCTCCACCTCGGCGGCCCCGAACTGATCGGAGCCGATGTCGCCGCGCGCATCCTGGCGCACGCCAAGGAACACGACGTGGTCACCTCCGTGGACCTCCTCGCCCCCGGTGAGCTCGGCACCTTCGACCAGATCGAACCGCTGCTCCCGCATGTCGACTACCTGCTCCCCAACGACGACCAGCTCCTCGGCTTCAGCGAGGAGCAGGACCTGGTGACCGGCGCGAAGAAGCTCCTGGCCGCCGGGGCCGGCCTCGTCGCGGTCACCCGCGGCGGCGACGGCGCGCTCCTGGTGACCGCGGAGGGCACGGAGACGGTCCCCGCCTTCGAGGTCGACGTCGTCGACACCACCGGCTGCGGTGACGCGTTCTCGGCAGGCTTCATACGCGGCATCAGCCTCGGCCGCACCCCGCGCGAGGCCGCCGTACTGGGCAGCGCCGCGGCCGCACTGGTGGCGCAGGGACTGGGCAGCGACCACGGCGAGTTCGACCTGCCGGAGGCCGACGAGTTCGCCATGACCCACAAGACCCGCTCGTGAGCCGCTCGACTCCCGGTGAACCGGTGTAAACCGTCACCGACTCAATCAAGTGGTGACGGTCCCGACAGGGGCGTACGGTCGAACGGTAGACGACGCAGTGGACGGAACCGTTCACTGATGCCAAGTGCCACACGCCATGAGCAGCAGCCCGCAGCCGACCTCCGCATCACAGGCCGCCACCCGTGCACCGGGCGGCGGCGGAAACGGCATGGCGCTGCTGGTCATCGCGTCCTGCCAGCTGATGGTGGTCCTGGACATCACCATCGTGAACATCGCGCTGCCGCACATCCAGACCGCGCTGGACTTCTCCACCACCAGCCTGTCCTGGGTGGTCAACGCATACACCCTGACCTTCGGCGGCCTGCTGCTGCTCGGCGGCCGCACCGGGGACATCCTCGGCAGGCGGCGCATGTTCGTCTTCGGGGTGCTGCTGTTCGCGCTGGCCTCCCTGCTGGGCGGGCTCGCCCACAACTCCGGCCAGCTCCTCGCCGCACGCGCACTCCAGGGTGTCGGCGGCGCCATCGCGTCCCCGACGGCCCTCGCCCTGATCAGCACGACCTTCCGCGAGGGGCCGGAACGCAACCGGGCCTTCGGGGTGTTCGCCGGGGTCTCGGCGGGCGGCGGTGCCATCGGGCTCCTGGCGGGCGGGGTCATCGTCGAGTGGCTGAACTGGCGCTGGGTGCTCTTCGTGAACGTCCCCATCGCGGTGCTCATCGCCCTCGCCACGCCACGCTGGATCAAGGAGTCCCAACGCCACCCGGGCCACTTCGATCTCGCCGGCGCGCTGACGTCCACCCTGGGCATGGTGCTGCTGGTGTACGGCTTCATCAGAGCGGCGCAGGACGGCTGGCGGGACGCGCTCACGCTGGCCTCGTTCGGTGCGGCCGTCGTCGTCCTCACGGCGTTCATCCTGATCGAGCGTCGTTCCAGCCAGCCGATCACCCCGCTGCACATGTTCGCCGACCGCAACCGCGCCGGCACCTACGGCATCATGCTCAGCCTCGCCGCCGCGATCTTCGGCATGTTCTTCTTCCTCACGCTCTTCGTGCAGAACGTGCTGGGCTTCAGCCCACTGGCCACCGGGTTCGCCTTCCTTCCGGTCAGTGCGGTCATCGCCTTCGGTGCCGGGCTGGCCTCGCGGTTCCTGCCCACCTTCGGCCCCAAGCCGTTCATGGTGGTGGGAGCGATCCTCGCGGCGGCCGGCCTGGCCTGGCTCACCCTGACCGACGTCCACTCCACCTATGCGGGCAGCATTCTCGGGCCGATCCTCGTCTTCAGCCTGGGCATGGGCATGGAGTTCGTCTCGCTCACCCTCATGGCGCTCTCCAACGTCCCCGTCCAGGAGACCGGCGCGGCCTCCGGACTCCTCAACGCCACCCAGCAGGTGGGTGGTTCACTCGGCCTGTCCATCCTGGTCACCATGTTCGGCACCGCCAGCACCAACGAGGCCCACAAGCAGATACCGCGCTTCCTGGCCCAGGCCACCCCGGCCGAACGCCTGCGCTTCAAGCACACCGGTCAGCTCCCGAGCCCCTGGTCCGACCACGTGCTCACGTCCGGCATCTCGGCGGCCTTCATCATGGCGGCGATCTTCACCGTCGTCGCCGCGCTGATCGCCCTGGTCGTCATCCAGGTCCGCCCCTCCGACCTGGAACGGCTCAAGGGCGGGACGGGACCCGGCCCGGGCTGACGCTCCTCAGCCCACCGAGACCGTCTGCCCGCCCCACTCCTCCGGCGCGATGTCCGCAAGGGTCTCCGAGAACGTCCACTGATGGCCCGCGAGGTCCTCGGCCGTGTACTGGCGTTCCCCGTACGCGAAGTCGGTCGGTTCCATGACGATGCGTGCGCCGTGCGCCCGGGCCCGTTCGCAGTGGGCACGGACGTCATCGACGCGCACCGTCACCGAGTGCGTGACCTCGCCGGGGCGCGGGGGGCGGCGGTCCTTGTGGGTGTCCCCGACGATCACGGCGCCGTCGCCGAAGCCGAGCTGCGCGCGGTGGTCCTCGCCGATCCGTACCCGTTCCACGAACCCGAAGGCCGCACCGAGCCAGGCGACCGCCGCGCGGACATCGGGGTAGATCAGCACGGGGATGACGGTCGCGGAGGGGATGGAGCGGTTCGGCTTCATGGCCGACTCCCTGTCGTCGGGAACCCGTTCGCCGGAAAAGACCTGCCCCTGGAAAAGGAGAGGCGGGGTGTGCGCCGGTCGTGCCAGGCTAACCCGTCGGTTCATGCCTGCGCCGTGTGTCTGGGAGCCGGTGCCGGACTGCTGGTCGGTACGGCGACGGGCACACGGGCCCGGACCGCGCGCCACCCTGCTGGCCGGCCCCGCAGACGGGGACCGGGGACGCGACGCCGCGCCCTACCCGCACCCCTGGCCACCGCCAGCCACCGCCCTCGCACGGCGGCCGAGCCACCTCGGCGAGATGCTGACCCTCCGCGCCGACCACACGGCAGGCGGCCACAGCCTCAGCCGGGACGACTACCTCGTCAGCGGGGACGCGGCACTCGACACGGTCGGCCACTGCATGTATCCGCACGGCAGCGACGCGGAAGAGCGTTTCGCCGACATCGTGTGGTGGGTCAACCAGGAGGTCCTGCACCACGGGGCCGAGATCGCCCTGCTGCGCGACCTGGGGTCACGGCGTGGGCACCAACCCGAGCTGCTGCGCCCGCAGGACCGTGCTGATGCGGTCGCGGGTGCCCAGCTTGCGGTAGATCTTCTCGACGTGCTTGTGGACCGTACGGTCCGAGATGCCGAGCCGCCGGCCGATCGCGGCCGCCGTCAGCGCGTCCGTGAGCAGCAGCAGGACGGTCGTCTCCCGGGGGGTGAGCGGGCAGTCCGCGGCCGGTCCGTCGGCGGTGTCCGGGGCCGCCGTCCGCTGCCAGCGCTCCAGGAGCTGCCGCTGCTGCTCCACCGCCGCCAGCAGCGGCTGCAACTGCCGGGCCACGCGGACGTGGTCGTCGGTGAAGTCCGTACCGGAGCGGTAGATCATGCAACCCGTGATCGGCGTCGTCGTCTGCGGCAGGGGTACGGCCAGCACGTGGTCCGCGTCCATGATGTCGCCGATCAGCCGCGCGGTCGGGCTCGCGGACCATGCGGCACCGGCCGCCTCGCGCGCCGTGCGGGGAGTCCGGTCCGGCCCGGCCGCGTAGTGGTCCGCGAACGGAAAACCCGCCCGCAGCAGGCCCAGATCCTCCTTGCCGAGCCCGTCGAACGCGACGGCGACCTCGGACGGCATGCCGACCGTGCCCCGGGCCTCGTTCCAGTCGTCGAGCTTGTAGATCAGGGTCTCGCCGCCGCACAGGCCGGGCAGGGCGCTCGCCAGCAGCGGCCACAGCCGATCCGGCTCGCGCTCGTTGAGGGCGGCGACGGCCACCGACAGCATGCGTTCGTGGGCCCCGCCCGGCACCTGTGCCACGTTCTTCTCCGCTCGTGCGCCGCGTACGCAGTTGTACCCATACCGGCGACGCCGTCCGCTGCCCGACACTGCATGCGAGCACCCTCGAGCAACAACGACGTTCTCGGACACTCCAGCACATCGGCGCCACGGCAGCCGCAGCGGGGGAGTCCCGGCGACAGGGCCTGGGGCGGCCATCGGTCCCCCACGCCGTGCGGGGCCGCCGGCGCGGGGGACCGGCGGCCCCGCACGGCTCACTCCGGCACGGGCGGGTTCGCACGCATCGCATCCGAGATCGACTTGACGCCACCGTGCGGGGTGAGGCCCCCGTCCACCGGAATCTCCGTACGTGTGAGGAACAACAAGGAGGCCGCCGACTTCCGTCGGCGGCCTCGCTGTTGATCGAGCTGTCGGTGTCACGCCCCGACCGGCGTTCCTGACCTCACGCGGGACGTACGGCGATACGGACCGCGGCTTCACCGGCGTAGTGGACCGAGTCCTCGCGGATGACCGCGCCCGGGCCGGGCGCGTGAATCATCAGGCCGTTGCCGGTGCAGATGCCGACGTGGCTGAAGTTGTCGTTGAAGAAGATCAGGTCTCCGGGGCGGCTCTCGGCGAGGGGAATCACCGTGCCGGCGCTCGCCTGCTCGTAGGTGGTGCGTGGCAGGGTGACCCCGGCGGCCCGCCAGGCGGCCTGGGTGAGTCCGGCGTTGTCGTACGACTCCGGCCCGACCGCACCCCACAGGCACGGCCTGCCGATCTGGGCACGGGCGAAGTCGATCGCCCTGTCGGCCTTGGTGACGGCTGAGCTGCCGGCGGCGGGCACGCCCGTCTCGAGCACGGACGGCTGCATGGTCCAACCCCCGGCCTGGGGTATGCCGCCGGTGTCGAGGACGGACGGCTGGGTGCGCCACTCCTCGGCCGTGGGTGTGCCGGTGTCGAGCGCAGAAGGCTGCGCACGCCAGTCCGCGGCGGGGGTGACGCCGGTGTCGAGGACGGACGGCTGGGTGCGCCACTCCTCGGCCGTGGGTGTGCCGGTGTCGAGCGCAGAAGGCTGCGCACGCCAGTCCGCGGCCGGGGTGACGCCCGTGTCGAGCACGGACGGCTGCATGATCCGCTCCTCGACCGCGGGTACGCCGGTGTCGAGCACGGACGGCTGCATGAGCTGCTCACCGGTCGGGTACATGCCGGTGTCGAGCACGGACGGCTGCATGAGCTGCCCGACGGCCGGGGTCACGCCCGTGTCGAGGACCGTCGGCTGCTGCAGCCGCCACGCCTCCTCGTTCGCCCGGTGGGTCTGGTCCCCCTGGTCCTGCCAGGGCTGCTGGGACGGCAGGGCCTGGGCGGCCGGGCGCGGCGCGGAGGTCTGCCGGGCGGTGTACCGGTACAGCAGCTCGCTGGCCGCCGCGATCTTGCGCTGGTTCTGCTCCTTGGACCTGCGCAGGGAGGACTGCTTCGACTCGGGGGCCGCCGCGGGCAGGGCGGGAGCGGCCTCCTGGCGGGGCTGCGGAATGGCGGGCAGCGCGGCCGTGGGGCCGGCGGTCAGCTCGGCCACCGGCCTGCGGGACTCCGCGGAGGGCAGCTCGGCCACGGGCCGGACGCTCGCCCCCGGCCCATCGGCGGCGCTGCGGCTGTCCGCCGGACGCGCGGGCCGGGGCTCCGCCCCTCGGGCCGGCGTACGGTCGGCCGGCAGCACCGCGGGAACCGTCGGGCCCAGGGACGCACGCGCTCCCTCGAACCACCGCCGGGACACCGAGTCGAGTGCCGGATCCGAGCGGCCGCGGTCGCGGGGCGGGGCGGCGGGCGGCCGTGCTCCCATCAACTGGGCGCGGGTGAAGTTGAAGTTGCCGGTGTCGGACTCGGCCTGGTCGTAGAGGCTGCTCACCCGCTGCCGGACGGCCTCGCGGCTGGGGCCCTCGTCACCCGTGGTCGGTGCGGCGTCGGCGGTCTGCGAGAACAGCGCCACCGAGGTGAGGGCGGCGGTCGCGAGAGCGGAATTGCGCATACCGGGAAGGCCGATGCCTCCGGTGCGCGATGGTCGATCCGGCGCCATGGGAGCCGTACTCCTTCCGTACTCCGCCTACCGAGTTAGCTGTCGGGTTCGGGCGGTCGGTTCCGGAAGGCATGCCCTACGGCCCCTGCCCGGGCGGGCAGTTGGGCCGATTCACCCCGTGGTTCGGTTGGGTCCCCGGTTCCGGCTGCCACGGGGGCGCACCGGATTCGGCGGAGGCCGCGCGTCCCGGCGGGGTTCGCCGGAGGAACTCGTGCGGCCTGATGCCACGCTAGCCAACTTGTGCGGCTCGTGTGAAGGTTGAAGGCCGGAATGTCCGATACGCTTTTGTGACCTTCATCGTGACGGGCCGTCAGATCCGTGCGTTGTGCACGCAGTGGATCCGGACGGCAACCGTCCGTCGCGAACAGGCCGTGTCAGGGCCGCGGACCGTCGCCGCGCTCCTCGCGCTCGGCGTTGCGCTTCTTGATGCGCGCCGCCTCCTTGCGGACCTCGGCCTGGGTGGCGCGCTCCTTCTGCAGCCACTCGGGCTGTTCCTGCTTCAGGGTCTCGATCTGCTCGGTGGTGAGTGCCTCGGTGATCCCGCCGCGGGCCAGACCCGCGATGGAGACACCCAGCTTCGCCGCGACCACCGGACGGGGGTGCGGGCCGTTCGCTCGCAGCTCGCGCAGCCACTCGGGTGGCTCGGCCTGGAGCTGGTCGAGCTCGGCTCGTGAGACGACACCCTCCCGGAACTCGGCGGGGGTGGCATCGAGGTACACACCCAGCTTCTTCGCCGCGGTCGCGGGCTTCATCGTCTGGGTGCTCTGGTGCGAGTTCATGCCCTCCAGGGTATCGAGCGTGTTCGAGACCTCCGACCACGGCCGGTAGCCTGGCCTGGTGACAGGCTCCGAGGAATCCCAGGCGTTCCGGCTCGCGTACGTCCCGGGGGCGACGCCCGCCAAGTGGGCGCGGATCTGGAACGAGCGCCTGCCCGACATCCCGCTGAGCCTCCTCGCCGTACCGGCCGCCGAGGCATCCGGCGTGCTGCGGGCCGGCGGGGCCGACGCGGGACTCGTACGGCTGCCGGTCGACCGTACGTTCTTCAGCGCGATCCCCCTCTACACCGAGACGACGGTCGTCGTCGTCCCCAAGGACCACGTGATCACGGCGGCGGACGAGGTGACCGTGGCGGACCTCGCGGACGAGGTCCTCTTCCACCCCCTCGACGACGTCTTCGACTGGGACCGGCCGCCGGGCGAGCCCGCCTTCGAGCGCCCCGCCACCACCGAGGACGCCATGGAACTCGTCGCGGCGGGCGTCGGCCTCCTGGTCGTCCCCCAGTCGCTGGCCCGTCTGTACCACCGCAAGGACCTCACGTACCGGCCGCTGGTGGACGCCCCCGAGTCGAGCGTCGCCCTGGCGTGGCCCGAGGAGGCGACCACGGACCTGGTCGAGGACTTCATCGGAATCGTCCGCGGCCGCACCGTCAACAGCTCCCGCGGCCGCAAGGCGCCGGCACCGGAAACGAAGGGCAAGGCGGGCGGCTCGGCCGGTACCCGGCGCAAGCCGGCAGCGGGGAAGACGGCCGGGAAGTCGGCGGGGCGCAACCCGAGGGCCGGTTCCGACGTCTCCCAGGGCGCCAAGCGAAGGAAGCCCCGCCGCCGGGCCTAGCCTCCCCCGGGGTGGCCTCGCCCCGTTCCGACCATCCGGTGGGGCGATGGACGGGAGGCGGGGGAGTTTTGCTTCGCAAGGGGGTGCGGCGCGCGGGCGCCGCCGCGGACCGGCTGCCTGCCCACGGACCGTGGGACGACCCGGCCGGCCGTGGATACCGTCCGTCACGCGGTGGGCCGTGGCGGGTGGCGGCGTTCGTCGGGCGCACGCTGCGCGGCGAGTGGCAGGCCATCGTCGTCGATCCGGTGCGGCAGCTCAGACGTCGTGGGCTGCCCGCACTGTTCCTGGCGTTCCTGGCCGCCTTCGGCGTCATCTTCTTCCATGCCCTGGCACAGCGGCCGGCCGGTGCGGTGGTGGTGCGGCTGCTCGGCGGCGTCAGGGGCGACCTGCCGTTGTGGCTGGCCCTGCTGCGGACGCCGGTGTCGCTGTATGTCCCGGCCCTGGATCTGCCCGTGTGGGGCGGGATCACGAGCCTGTTCCTCGCGTTCGCCCTCGCCGAGCTGACGCTCGGCCGGGCCGCAACGCTCGTCATCTCCTACGCGACCACCCTTGCCGGCACCCTCATGGTGCGCGTGATGCTCGCGCTGGGCCCGGGCTGGGGCGGGCTGGGGCTGCCGCCCGGGATCGGGCAGGTGCTGGACACCGGACCCTCTGCCGCCGTCGTGGGCCTCTTCACCTATCTCGCCGTCGTCAGGCGCGCTCCCGTCGTGTTCGCCCTCACCGGCGGGTCGATGGTGTGGGAGTCGATCGCCGTACCCAATCTGGCCGGTCGCGAGCACCTGATCGCGGTCGGCACCGCGATCGTCCTGGCGCTGCTCCATGAACGCGGCCGCAAGCGGGCGACCGCCCGGCCCCTCCTTCAGGTACGGCGGGCGGAGTCGCCGGGGACGGGGGTCGAGCGCCCCTGCCCGAACGATCACGTCGCGGTCGGGTGAGCGCGGTCGGCATGCCTCCGAGGCCGGTCAGAGCCTGCGGGGTGCCGCCCGGTTCTGGCCGGTCCCGTTCATTCATCCGCCCGCGGCGGCGTGTGCGCACGGTGAGGGGAGTGATCCTGGCATATCTTCGCCACGACATCCGACATCCGGAGTAAATATGAATAAAACGGATGAACTGGTTGGTGTGGCGGAGCAAGCGGCGCTCGTCGCGCCGGCCGGCCATCAGGGGCGCCGTGTCACCGGGCGGTCCCTGCCCCTCGTCATCGTCACCGCCGCCGGCTCGGTGGCGATCCTCTCCCTCACCGGCGTCGGATGGCTGAACCAGCCCGCCGTCGCGGCCTGGCGCACGGTCTGTCTGGCCATCACCGTCCAGGCGCTGCCCTTCCTGCTCCTGGGCACGGTCCTGTCGGGGGCGATCAACGCGTTCGTCCCGGCCGACCTGTTCACCCGGATCCTGCCCCGCAGGCCCGCACTCGCCGTCCCGGTGGCCGGCGTCGCGGGCGTCGTCCTGCCGGGCTGCGAGTGCGCCTCGGTGCCGGTCGCGAACAGCCTGATCCGCCGCGGTGTCACTCCGTCCGCCGCGTTCGCCTTCCTCCTCTCCGCCCCCGCCATCAACCCGATCGTGCTGACCGCCACGGCCGTCGCCTTCCCGGGAAACCCGGCCATGGTCGCCGCCCGGCTGCTGGCCTCGCTCGTCACCGCGGCCGCGATGGGCTGGCTGTGGCTCTGGCTGGGACGCGAGGAGTGGCTGCGACCGGCAGTCCGCCCTGCGGGCCACCGCTCGGGGCACAGCCGCTGGAGGGAGTTCCGCCTCGGCTTCCAGCACGACTTCCTGCACGCCGGGGGCTTCCTGGTGCTGGGCGCCATGGCCGCGGCCACCTTCAACGTGGCGGTGCCGCGCTCGGTCCTCGACACCTTCTCCGGCTCGCCGTGGCTGTCGGTGCTCTTCCTGGCCGCGCTCGCCGTCCTGCTCGCCGTCTGCTCGGAGGCCGACGCGTTCGTCGCCGCCTCGCTCACCGGGTTCTCGCCCACCGCGCGGCTGGTGTTCATGGTGGTCGGCCCGATGGTCGACCTGAAGCTGATCGCCCTTCAGGCGGGCACGTTCGGCCGGTCCTTCGCCCTGCGCTTCTCGACCGCGACGACGGTGGTGGCCGTCGCCGCGGGCGTCCTGATCGGAGGCGCACTGCTGTGAAGCGCCACGCCCAAGTCCTCCTGCTGGTCCTGACCGGCCTGGGGCTGCTGCACGCCGCCCTGTTCAGCGACCTGTGTCTGCGCTACGTCAAGGAAGGCCTGCGCCCCCTGCTGATCGCCTCCGGGGTGCTGCTCCTGCTGCTGGGCCTGGCAGGAGCGGCGCTGGACCGCGCGGCCCCCGAAGCCGACGCGCACGCACACGGCCACGACCACTCCACCGCACCCCGTATCGCCTGGCTGCTGTTCCTGCCCGCGCTCAGCCTGCTCCTCTACGCCCCGCCCGCCCTCGGCGCGTACACGGCCTCGCACGCGAACAACAAGGCCGTGCCGAAGGCGCAGCGGTTCGATCCGCTGCCCGCGACCGTCCCGCTGCCGATGACCCTCACCGACTTCACCGCCCGGGTCCAGCAGGACCGGGAGCAGGCCGTCAGAGGCCGCAGCATCCGCATGACCGGGTTCGTCACCCCGGCGGGGCAGGGCGGCGGCTGGTATCTCACCCGGATCATCTTCACGTGCTGCGCGGCGGACTCGCAGTCGGTCAAGGTCCGCATGTACGGGGCGCCCGCGCTGCCGGCCAACACCTGGGTGGCCGTCACCGGAACCTGGCACCCCAAGGGCACGCTCGGCACGAAGTCCGCGACGGCGGCCCTGGACGTCCACCGCACCGAGCGCATCTCCCCACCCGTCAACGCCTACACGGACGACCTTCCGCTCACACCCTCGTGACGAGGACGGCAACGTCGGCATCAGGGCATGTACGTGGCCTCACGCCGCCCGGCGGGGTCGGGCGGCCCCGAAGACGGTGGTGCGTCCGCCGTCGCGACTGATCAGCGTGGTGAGGCGGGAGGTGCGGATCGGGGGGTCGGGTTCGTGCTCGAAGCCGCTGAGCGCCTCGGTGGGCGGGCGCACAGGACTCCGTGCCCGGGGTAGGGGTCGGCGGCCAACAGGTCATGAAGGGTGGGCACGCTGATGCGTTTTCTGGTCGGTACGGGGTCGCCGGAATCAGACTGCACCCGCCAAGGGACGGCAGGCGTCGAGAGGGTTGGCCGGTCAGAGCACCTGAGTGGTGCGCACGAACTCCCGGATGATCCGCGCCAGTTCCGCCGGCCGGTCCAGGGGGAGCAGCGTGTAGCCGTCGTCCACCTCGACGAGCCGCCCCTGCGGCAGCAGCGCGGCAAGGCGACGGCCGTGCTCGGGCGGCATCACCCGGTCCTCGCGCGCCCAGACCACCAGGGCGGGCCGGTCGAAGAGCGGCAGACGTTCGGCCGTGGCTTCGAGCAGGCGGCGGGTGGCCCGGTTCGCGCCGCGGAGGAGGCGTACGGCGTCACGGCGGATGGCCGGCTGCCGCAGCACCGGGCGCATCCAGCGCGCGGTGGCCGCATCGCCCCGCTTGGTCAGCCGGCCGAATGCGATCGGCAGCCGGCGCACCGCCCGCACCCGCATCTGCTGCATGAACAGCCCGAACAGGCGCGGTGAGAGCCGACCGGTGAGAACCAGGGTCCGGCCCGTCAGCCCCGGCGGGAAGTTGTCGAACGCATCGCAGGACACCAGCACCGCCCGCGCGACCCGCGCCTCCCCGCCGGCCATCAGGAACTGCACCAGCACCCCGCCCGTGTCGTTCCCCACCAGGGTCACCTCCCGCAGATCCAGCCGCTCCAGGAGCTCTGCGACAAGCCGCGCCACCCCGGGCAGCGACAGATCCGCATCCGCGTGCACCGGGTGGCGGTGGGCGCCCAGGGGCAGCGTCGGGGCGATGCACCGGTGGTCGGCGGCCAGGTGGGCCAACGGCCCCTCCCACAGCGAGCCGTCCATCATCAGGCCGTGCAGCAGCACCAGTACGGGACCGTCGCCGCCTGTGTCCTGGTATGCGACCGTGCCCGCGGACAGCTCGATCTCGTACGCGTCTGCTCGGGCAGCGGTGTTCATGAAGGCCTCCCGTACGTCTCCGCCATGTGTCCGTACTCAAGAGGGCCGGGCGGCCCGAAGTGTGACATCCGCCCGGCAGGACCCGTCATCCCGCACCGCTCCGGTGGCAGAATCGGCGGCGTGGACCGGGGGATCCTCGAGCGCGAGCCCGAGCTGGCACAGCTGGCCACTGCCGCACGGGAGGCGGCGGACGGGGCCGGTTCGGTGGTGCTCGTCTTCGGCGAGGCCGGAATCGGCAAGTCGAGCCTGGTGAGGGCCATGCCCGACCGGCTGCCCGGGCAGGCCCGGATGCTCGTCGGACAGTGCGACGACCTCGCCACGGCGCCCCATGGGTCCGTTCCGCGACCTCGTCGGCAGCGTCGGCGCCGAACTCGCCCGCGCCGTCACCGAGGGCGGCGACCGCCACCGCGTCTACGAGGCCCTGCACGGCGAGCTGGCCGTGACCCCGCACCCTGCGGTACTCGTCGTCGAGGACGTGCACTGGGCCGACGAGGCCTCCCTGGACGCCCTGCGTTTCCTCGTCCGGCGCATGGAGCGGCTGCCCGCCCTGCTCGTCCTCACCTACCGCGACGACGAGCTGAGCCGTGGACATCCCCTGCGTCACCTCCTCGGCCAGGTCTCCCGCGCGCCCCGCGTGCACCGCCTGCCCCTGGCCAGGCTGTCGCTCGACGCCGTCCGCACACTCAGCGCGGCCGGCCGGCTCGACCCCGCTCAGGTCTACGAAGTCACCTCCGGGAACCCCTTCTTCGTCGCCGAGGTCCTCGCCTCCGGCGCCACCGGGGGAGTGCCCCCGACCGTCGTCGACGCCGTGCTCGCCCGGCTGCGCGGACTGGAACCCGCCACCGTCGACGCACTGGAGCAGCTCGCCGTCGTCCCCTCCGCGGTCGAACGCCCGCTGGTCGACGCGCTGCTGAGCGGACCGGTGACCGTCCTCGCGGCGGCCGAGCAGCGCGGGCTGCTGGCCGTGACCCCGGACCGGGTGTCCTTCCGGCACGAGCTGATCCGGCGTGCGGTCGCCGACTCCGTGCCCGCCGCCCGGCGCATCGACCTCAACCGCAACGTCCTCGCGGCCCTGGTGGCCCGGCCAGGTTCCGATGCCGCCCGCGTCGTCCACCACGCCGCCCAGGCCGGCGACCAGGACGCCATCGCCCGCTACGGGCCCGACGCGGCACGCGACGCAGCCGGGGCCGGCGCGCACCGCGAGGCCGCCGCCCAGCTGCGGCTCGTGCTGCAGCAACGGCACCGCTACCCTCCGCCCGACCTCGCCGGCCTGCTCGAACGCTATGCGGTGGAGAGTTACACCATCGCCGACTCGGCCGCCGCCGTCACCGCCCAGCGGGAGGCGGTCGCCCTGCGCCGCTCCCTCGGCGACACCCTCGCCCTCGGCGCCGACCTGCGCTGGCTCTCCCGTATCCACTGGTGGGCCGGGGACGCCGACGAGGCGCAGGACGCCGCCCGCGAGGCCGTCGCCGTCCTTGAACACGCGGGCGACGACCGGCTGCTGGCCCTGGCGGTCAGCAACATCGCCCAGCTGCGGATGCTCTCCGACCGCTATCCGGAGGCCGTCGAACACGCCGAACGGGCCATCGTGCTCGCGCAGAAGACCCAGGACGCGGCGATCCTCTCGCACGCCCTCAACAACATGGGCACCGCCCGCTGGCGCGGCGGAGACCCCGGCGGGCGCCGCCAGCTGGAGGAGAGCCTCGAGGTGGCCCTGGACGCCGGTTGGGTCGAGCACGCCTGCCGCGCCTACGCCAACCTCATCTGGACCCTCCTCGACCACCTGCAGTTCGCGGAGGCCGACCGTTTCCTGCTCCCGGCCATGGATCTGGCCGACCGCGCCGAACATCTCGGCTTCCTCACCTACCTCCACGTCGAGCTGGCCCTCCGCCGGCTCGCCGCCGCCGACTGGGACGAGGCCGAGCGGCACGCCGAGTTCGGCATCCACGACTTCCTGCCCGCCCGCTGCCCGGCGCTGACCGTCCTGGCCCGGGTGCGCACCCGCTGCGGCCGGCCCGGCGGCGCCGAACTCCTCGCCGAGGCCCGGGAGATCGCCGTACGCACGCGAGAACTCCAGCGCACCGGGCCCGTCGCCGCCGCGCTCGCCGAGGCCGCCTGGCTGCGCGGGGACCACGCCGCCGTCGTCGAGGCCGTCGCCCCGGTGCACGCCCAGGCCCGCCATCTGGCCGGCGTCCCCTACCGCGCCGAGCTCGGCTACTGGCTCACCAAGGCCGGACACCCGGTCCCGGCGGACGACTCGGGGCACCCGTACGCGCTGCAGGCCCACGGGCAGTGGCGGCGGGCCGCGGCCCTGTGGCACACGGCGGGCTGCCCCTACGAATACGCCGCCGCGCTCGCCGAGAGCCCGGAGCCCGCCGACAAGCTCACCGCCCTCGCCCGGCTCGACGCGCTGGGCGCCGAGCCGCTGGCCCGGCTGGTCCGCGCCGAACTGCGCGGGCTCGGCGTGCGCCGCATCCCGCGCGGCCCCCTCGCCGCCACCCGAGGCAACCCGGCCGGCCTCACCGAACGCCAGCTGCAGGTGATACGGCTGCTCGCCGAGGGCCTGACCAACTCCGAGATCGCCGCCCGGCTCGTCGTCTCCGTCCGCACCGTCGACAACCACGTCCGCGCGGTCCTCGACAAACTCGGCGCACCCACCCGCCGGCACGCCGCCGTCCGCGCCGCGGAGCTCGGACTGCTCGCCGAGGGCGAAACGTAGGTACCCCGCGGGCCCGAGCTGGGTGACACCCACGGATGCCCGGGCGGACGCAACCCGAGTAGAACGTGCGGATCGACCCGACTCCGAAAAAACGGGGGATATCCGTATGTCCAGCACACCCGCCCAGGCGGCACGCAGGGAACTGGCCGACTTCACCGGCGAGTTGATCGGACCCGAGGACTCCGGCTACGAACAGGCCCGCACCGTCTACAACGCGATGATCGACCGGCGCCCGGCACTCGTCGCACGCTGCGCCGACGCGGACGCGGTGGCCCGCGTCATCGGTTTCGCCCGCGCGCACGACCTGCCCCTCGCCGTCCGCGGCGGCGGCCACCACGGAGCCGGACTCGGCACCGTCGACGGGGGAGTGGTGGCCGACCTGTCACCTCTGAAGGACATCCACGTCGACCCGGTGGCCCGCTCCGTGCGGGTCGGCGGCGGCTGCGTCTGGGGCGAGGTGGACCGCGCCACCAACCCGTACGGCCTCGCCACCCCCAGTGGCATCGTCTCCACCACCGGCGTCGGCGGGCTCACCCTCGGCGGCGGACTCGGCCACCTGACCCGCAAGTGCGGACTGACCATCGACAACGTCCTCGCCGCCGACATCGTCCTGGCCGACGGCCGGCAGGTGCGCGCGAGCGCCGACGAGAACACCGACCTGTTCTGGGCGATCCGCGGAGGCGGCGGCAACTTCGGCGTCGTCACCTCCTTCCTGTTCCGGCTGCACGAGGTCGGCACCGTCGTCGGCGGCCCGACCTTCTGGCCCGTCGAGATCAGCCCCGAAGTCCTCAGCGCCTACCGGGACTTCCTCCCGAACGCGCCCCGCGAACTCAACGCCTTCTTCCTGTACGGCACCGTCCCGCCGGCCCCGCCGTTCCCCGAGGACATCCACCTGCGCAAGACCGCCGGAGTCGTCTGGTGCTACGCGGGCGCCGACCCCGAAGCGGCCGCACATGAGATGGCCCCACTGCTCGACGCGCTGCCGACACCGATGCTGCACGCCGTCGGACCGATGCCGCACCCCGATCTGCAGTCCCTGTTCGACGGGCTCTACCCGCCCGGCCACCAGTGGTACTGGCGTGCCGACTTCGTCAACGAGATCCCCGACGAGGCCGTCGAACTGCACGCCAAGTTCGGCGCCGAGGTGCCGACCATGCAGTCGACCATGCACCTCTACCCGATCGACGGCGCCGCCCACGACGTCGGCCCCGACGACACCCCCTGGGCCTACCGAGGCGCCCAGTGGTCCACCGTCTACGCCGGAGTCGACCCCGATCCCGCCAACGCGGAGCTCGTCAGGCGCTGGACCGTCGACTACTTCGAGGCCCTGCACCCGTACTCGGCGGGCGGCGCCTACGTCAACATGATGATGGACGAGGGCCAGGACCGCGTGCGGGCCGGCTACCGCGGCAACTACGACCGCCTGGCCCGCGTCAAGGCCGACCGTGACCCGGACAACGTGTTCCGCCTCAACCAGAACATCCGGCCCAGCTGAACCAGGCGTCGCCGAACGGGTGGTGCCCCGGGCGGGGGACGGGGCACCACCGGGCCTCGGTTCACCAGGTGTCGACGAACGGGCGGTGCCCTGCCTCCGGTACGGGGCACCGCTCCAGCGCCGCAAGAATCCAGGCCCGCGACCCGGCCGGGTCGATCACCGCGTCGATCTCCAGCGCGGCCGCCGCGTTGACCGCCTTCCCGCGTTCGTACAACTCGGCGACCCGCTCCTCGAAGACACGCGCACGCTCGGCCGGGTCGGCGATCGCCGCCAGCTCCCTGCGATAGCCGAGCCGCACCGCGCCCTCAAGACCCATCCCGCCGAACTCGCCGCTCGGCCAGGCCGCCGTGGCCAGCGGCGCCCGCGTCGAGCCGCCCATCATGGCCATCGCACCGAGCCCGTACGCCTTGCGCAGCACCAGACTCACCAGCGGCACCCGCAGATGGGCGCCCGTCACGAACAGCCGCGCGAAGTGCCGTACGGTGGCGGTCCGTTCGGCGTCCGGGCCGACCATGAACCCCGGGGTGTCGCACAGCGAGACGACCGGCAGCCCGAACGCGTCGCACAACTGCAGGAACCGCGCCGCCTTGTCGGCCGCGTCCCGGTCGATCGCCCCGCCCAGATGCGCCGGGTTGCTGGCCAGGAGCCCCAGCGGCCGCCCCTCGATCCGCACGAGACAGGTCAGTACGCCCACGCCGAACTCGCGCCGCAGCTCCAGCACCGAGTCCGTGTCCGCGAGCCCGGTGACCGCCGCCCGCACCTCGTAGGCCCGCCGCCGGTTCTCCGGCACCACATGGCGCAGCAGCCGCTGATCAGGCGCCTCCCAACTGCCCTGCCCCCCTTGGAAGTACGACAGATACCGCCGCGCCACCCGCACGGCCTCCGCCTCGTCGGCGACCACGAGGTCCACGACCCCGTTCGGCACCTGCACCGACAGGGGCCCCACCTCCTCCGGCCGGTACACGCCGAGGCCGCCGCCCTCGATCATCGCGGGCCCGCCCATCCCGATCGTCGCGTCGGGCGTGGCGATCACGACGTCGCAGCAGCCGAGCAGCGCCGCATTGCCGGCGAAACAGCGCCCCGAGACGATTCCCACCAGCGGGACCAGCCCGCTGAGCCGCCCCATCCGCTGGAAGGTGGTCACGTCGAGGCCCGCGACGGCCGTGGTGTCGGTGTCCCCGGGCCGCCCGCCGCCCCCCTCCGCGAACAGCACCACGGGCAGCCGCCGCTCCTCGGCGAGCTCCAGCATCCGATCGGTCTTGCGGTGGTTCTGGAGCCCCTGAGTACCGGCGAGAACCGTGTAGTCGTACGACATCGCCACGCACGGCCGGCCGTTGATCCGCCCCGTGCCGGTGACCATGCCGTCGGCCGGTGTCGACCGGATCAGGTCGTCCAGCGAGCGGCGCCTGCGCTGGGCTGCGATCGCCAGGGCGCCGAACTCCGTGAAGGTGCCGGTGTCGCACAGGTCCTCGATGTTCTCGCGGGCGGTGCGCCTGCCGAGAGCGTGCCGCCCCGCGACCGCCTCCGGCCGGTTCTCGTCGAGGCCGAACGCGTGCCGCCGTAGGACCTCGGCGAGATCCGCGCGCACGGCATCCGGATCGACCGGCTCCGCCGCGGGCCCCTCGCCCCGCACACCAGTGATGTCGTCCAAGGCGGCCAACGGGGAGCCCTCGCCGACCGTTTCGCCCACGCGTGCGTGCAGCCGCCGTACCACCGCGGAGCCGGGAGCCCGCACCACGTGCTCCATCTTCATCGCCTCCAGCACCAGCAACTGCTGCCCGGCCCGCACCGGTTCGCCGGGGGAGACGTCGACGGAGACGACGGTGCCGCCGAGCGGCGCGACGACCGTGCCGTCACCAGCTGGCTCCCCGGGAGCGACGTGGGCCTGCGCGAGGTCCGCCACCACCCCGGTGTGCGCCCAGAAACGCGGCCGCGCCAGCACCTCGCGCAGCAGCGGGATCCCCGTCCGCACCCCCTCCACCGTGAACTCGCCCAGCGCCCGCCGCGCCCGCGCACAAGCCGCCTCCGCATCGCCCGCCGGGACGTGCGCGACCACCTTGGCGAGCAACGGGTCGTAACGGACGCCGACTTCGGCCCCGGCGCGGATCGCCGTGTCGACCCGCACACCGGGCCCCGACGGCTGGTCGAACCGCGTGATCCGCCCCGCCCCCTCGGCAGCGACCCGCGCCTGCACGGCAAAACCGCGCGGCGCGGCCGGCGGCCCCGCGAGCCCCAGCTCCTCCAGCGTGGCCCCGGCCGCCAGGCGCAGCTGCGCGGCCACCAGATCGACCCCCGTCACCTCCTCGGTGACCGTGTGCTCCACCTGAAGCCGCGGATTGGCCTCGATGAACCAGAACTCCTCGCCCCGGAGCAGGAATTCGAAGGTGACCAGGCTCGAACAGCGGGCGGCGTGGGCGATCCGAAGCGCGGCGCCGAGGATCCGCTCCCTGGTGTCCTCGGGGAGTTCGGGAGCGGGGGCGATCTCGATCACCTTCTGGTGGCGGCGCTGTGCGCTGCAGTCCCGGTCCCACAGATGCGTGACGGCACCGGTCGCGTCCCCGACGACCTGGACCTCGATGTGCCGGGCGCCCTCCAGCAGCCGTTCCGCATACAACTCGCCCCGCCCGAAGCCCTGTTGGGCCTCCGAGGTACACCGCTCCCAGGCCTCGTCCAGCTCGTCTGCCAGCCGTACGACCCGCATACCGCGGCCGCCGCCCCCGCCCACCGCCTTGATCATCACGGGCCCGGCGGCCAGCAGCTTGCGCGCCCCGTCCGGGCCGTCGGCCCCGGCGAGCACGGGAACCCCCGCCTCGGCGGCGAACTCACGCGCCCGCGCCTTGTCCCCGAAGACCGCCAGCACCTCGGGCGTGGGCCCGACGAAGGTGACCCCCGCGTCGGCGCAGCGACGGGCGAAGTCCGCGTCCTCGCTCAGGAAGCCGTACCCGGGGTGCAGGAAGTCGCAGCCGGTGGTGCGCGCGGCGGCGAGCAGCGCGCCGCCGTCGAGGTAGTCGTCCAGCGGGACGGCCTCGTCGGCCAGGCGGGCGTGCGCGTCGTCGCCCTCGGCGTACACCGCGACCGAGCGCAGCCCGGCTTCCGAGGCGGCCCGCAGGACGCGCACGGCGATCTCCCCGCGGTTGGCGACGAGCACGGCGGCACTACCCATGGGAGCCCTCCACGGACCTCGGCGGACCTCATCGACCGGCCCCGCCATGCTCATTGACATTGACGTCAACGTCAATACGCTCCCGGTGTGGCACGCACACACAAGGCCTGGGCGGTCCGCACCGCCCGCGACCGCACCGAGGCCCCCGCCCGCGCCCGGCTCCTGGACGCCGCCGAGGCCGTCTTCACGCGGCTCGGACTCGGCCCCGCCACCGTCGCCGACATCACGGCGGAAGCCGAGGTCTCCCGGGCGGGCTTCTACGTGTACTTCGCCTCCAAGGAGGAGATCTTCCGGATCCTGGCGGTCCGCGTACGGGACGCGTTCCTCGCCGCGCAGGAGGTCCCGGGCGTCGACACGGACGACCCGCACGCCGTCGCCGAGGCGTCCATCGGCGCCTTCGTCGCCGCCTACGCCCGACATCAGCCACTGCTCGGCCTGCTGGAGCAGCAGGCTCGCACCGACCCCGGCTTGGCGCAGCTGTGGGACGAGATCCGCGAACGGCCCGTCCACCGTCACGCCCGCTACATCCGCCGCCTCACCGACCGCGGCCTGGCCGCCCCGGCCGCCGAACCTCTCGCACTGGCCCGCGCGGTGGGCGGCATGTGCGTCGAGTTCGCCCGCCGCGTCGCCGCGTACCCCGACACGTACGAGGACGCCGTACGCGAGGTCACCGCCATGTATCTGCACCTGCTCGGAGCCGCCCGCACACGTCAGGGGTAGTCGAAGCGGCGCAGACAGCCCGACACCGCGCACGAGAGGCCCGAGCGACCCGCGTCCGTCACCCGGGGGCAGACGCTCACCCACCGCGAACTCGACGACGCCACCGACCGGCCGGCGGGATGGCTGGAGAGCCGGGGTGTGCGCCCGGTGACCGTGTGGCCGTCCAGCTGCCCAACAGCGCGTTCTTCGCGGTCGCCTTCCTCGCGATCCTGCGGCTCGGAGCCGTTCACGCAGAACTGGTGCTGTCCGTCGAGCCGTTGCGGGACGTGCTCGCCGAGGCCCTCGCCGGTACAGCCGCACACGCGGCCGTGCTGGAGGACGAGTGGCCCGCCGGCATGGCGCAGCCGCTCCTGGCCGCACCGGCCGAGGACCTCGCTCATTTGCGGGCCGCGCGGCCGATCGACTCGACCAGCGGCAGCAGCCTTTGCGGGACGCGCTCGCGCAGCGCCACCTCGGTGCGGGTACGGACGACGCCCGGCAGGCTGATCAGCTTCTGGATCACGTCCTCCAGATGGGCGTTGTCGCGCGCCACGACCCGGGTCAGCAGATCGCCGCCGCCGGTGATCGAGAAGGCCTCGACGATCTCCGGCACGGAGGCCAGCGCCTCACCCACGTCGTCCAGATGCCCCTGCGTGACCTCGATGTGCACGAAGGCGAGCACCGGGTGGCCGAGCGCGGCGGGGGAGAGCGTCGGGCCCGTTCCGGTGATCACGCCGTCCCGCTCCAGCCGGTCGAGGCGGGCCTGGAGGGTACCGCGGGCGACACCCAGGATCCGGGCGTACTCGCGCACGCTCGTGCGCGGCTGCTCCATCAGCAGCCGCAGGATGCGGGTGTCGAGCTCGTCGACGGCCATGGTGCCCGTCCTCCTCGTACATGGTCCGTTGGCTCGCTCATGGCCGCCGACAGACCGATATGTCTGTGCCAATGGTCCAGCATATTCGAGGCCACTTGAGCCAGCAGACGCCTTGATGCTGCAATGTTCGCGTCGATGGCGCTGCGGACCCCGCGGCGCCTTTTGCATGCCGGTGGGTCGAGGGGTGGGAAGCAGTGCTGAAGAGGGTGTTCGTGGCGCCGGATCCGGGCCGGATGCGGCTGCGCTTCGCCGCGCGGGCCGTCCTCGGCATCGCGCTCGCGGTCGTCGGCTGCTCCCTGGCCGGGCTGTCCCTCGTCGGCGCCGTCACCGGCGGGCTGGCCGCGCTGCTCGCCCTGTTCACCGTCACGGACCCCACCGTCCGCGGGCAGGCCGTCACCACCGCGCTGCTGCCCGCCGTCGGGCTGCCGGTGCTCGCCGCCGCGGCCGGGCTGCACGACCATCCGGTGGCCCGCGACCTCGCCTTCCTCGCCGTCATCGGCGCGGGCGTGTACGCGCGCCGCTTCGGGCCGCGCGGGCACAGCCTCGGCGTCTTCGCGTTCATGACCTTCTTCGTGGCGCAGTTCCTGCACGCCACCACGGGCCGCCTGCCCGAGCTGTACGCCGCCGTCCTGCTGTCCGTGCTCAGCGCCTCCGCGGTCCGCTTCGGCCTGTGGTGCTACGAGGCCAAGCTGCCCCCGGCACCCGTGCCTGCCCCGCCCGCCGGTGCCGGCCTGGCCCGCGTCACCACCCGCCAGGCCGTCCAGGCAACCGCGGGCGCGGCCTTCGCGGTCGTCGTGGGCCAGCTGGTGTCCGGGCAGCGCTGGTACTGGGCCGTCGGCGCCACCTGGTGGATCTTCGTCAACACCGCCTCGCGCGGCGAGACCCTGGTCCGCGGCTTCCGCCGGGTCCTCGGCACGGTGATCGGCATCGGCCTCGGCCCGCTGATCGCCGTCCCCCTGCACGGAGCCGCCCTCCCCACGGCCGCGCTCCTCGCCGTCTGCGTCTTCGGCATCTTCTACTCGGCCGCGGTGTCGTACACCTGGATGATGCTCTGGGTCACGCTCCTCGCCGAACTCCTCTACGGCCTGCTGGGCGTGCTGAACCCCGGCCTGCTCGCCCTGCGCCTCGCGGAGACCGGCGTCGGCGCACTCGGCGCGGTACTCGCCGTGCTCTTCGTCCTGCCCGTCACCACACACACCATCACCGACGCCTGGATCCAGCGCGCCCTGCGCTGTGTCCACGCGTGCACGGCAGAGGCGGCCGCCCGCCTCGCGGGCTCCACGGCCGCCGACCCGGCGCGGCGGATCGCGGAACTGGAGCAACTCCTGGGCCGCGTACGGCTGTCCGTCGCCCCTCTCGTCCACCCGCTCAACCCGATGCTCGGCCGCAAACGACGCGCCCGCCGGGTGCTGGACCTGCTCGACGACTGCGCCCGCGAGACCCGCGGCCTGGTCGCCGTCGCCGCCGACCCGGAGGCCTCCCACGACGCCCGGCTGGCAGCCGCCTGCTGGCGCGTGGAGGCGGCGGTGGAGGCACTCACGGGCGGCGGCGAGCACGTCACGGCCGCCCCCGAGCCACCCGCCACGGAACCGGCCCTGGCCCACCTCCACGGCCTGGAACGGGCCCTCGCGGAACTGGCCGCCCCGCTGCGGACACCGTCGGGGTCGCCGCTCGTCGGGGCGTGAGCCCCTGCCCAGGGCAGGCCCTCGCCGGGGCCGCGGCGAGGGCAGGCGCTTCGGTTGCGGCCCGGTCACATACCCCGCGTATGGTCTAGACCGCTGGTGATCGACTGCTAACGTCGCCCCGACGGCACAGAACCGAGAGGGGACAGCGGTGACAGACGGCGGCGGGCGGCGACGGCGGGCCTTCATCGGGTCGTTCACGGCGGCGGGAGGCCCCGGGATCGTGACCGCGGCCGTGGCTCCGGACAGCGGTGCGCTGACCCCACTGAGCAGCGTGGACGGCGTGCCCGACCCCTCCTACCTGGCACCGGCACCCGACGGGCGGACCCTCTACGCGGTCAGTGAGACCGCCGAGGGCGCGGTGGCCGCGTACCGGGTGACGGGGGACCGGCCGGAGAAGGCAGGCGCGCCGGTCCCGGTCGGCGGGAACAGCCCCACGCACCTCAGCGTGTTCGCCGGCCACGTCCTGACCGCCAACTACGGCTCCGGCAGCGTCACCGCCGTGCCCGTCCGCTCCGACGGCACCCTCGCCGGCGCCGCGTCCGATGTCCTCCAGCACAAGGGCTCGGGTCCGCACACCCTGCGCCAGCAGGGGCCGCACGCCCACCAGGTGCAGCCCGACCCGACCGGGCGGTGGGCCGTCAGCGTCGACCTCGGCACGGACTCGGTCCGGGTGTGCACGCTGACCGGCGGCCGCCTCGAAGTGCACCGGGAGATCGCCCTGCGGCCCGGCTCCGGACCGCGCCACCTGGCCTTCCACCCGGACGGCACGCGCGCGTACGTCCTCAACGAACTCACCCCGACCCTCACCGTCTGCCGCTGGGACGCAGGCGAGGGCTCCCTGGTGCCGCTCACCGAGCGGCATGTCCTGCGCGACGCGCCGACCGGCGACGCCTACCCGTCCGGCATCGTCGCCTCCCCCGACGGCCGCTTCGTGTGGACCGCCACCCGAGGCGAGGACGTCCTGTCCACCTTCGCCGTCGACGGGGACGAGTTGCAGCTGATCGGCACGGTCCCGTGCGGCGGCCACTGGCCCCGCGCGATCGCCGAGTCGGGAGGATTCCTCTACGTCGCCAACGAACGCTCCGGCGAGGTGACCTGGTTCGCCCTCGACCCGTCCACGGGTCTGCCGCGCTACGAGGGCGCCCTCGCGGTTCCGGCCGCGTCCTGCGTGATCTTCGCCTGAACGCACACGCGAGCGGCGGGTCCGAGCAGGCCGGGCGGGTCTGGCAGTGGGCCGCGCCCCGAAGGGCGCGGGGCTGTGTCGATGTGCGGCTCCGCCGCATGGGCGCGACCGGCCACGACGGCGCCGCAGACGATCGACGGCACATCGCCCCACGGCGGTGACGCAGACCGGCTCAGCCCCCGGAGCGCCTGGCAGCCCGGCGCACGCCGAAGGGCCCGCTCCGATGCGTGGAGCGGGCCCTTCGGCGTGGGTCGAGCAGCGGAGCTGCCGTACGCCTCAGCGCACCGGCGTCCCCTGCGGCTGCGGCGGAGCGATCCCCAGGGCCGTCGTGTACTTGGCCAGCGCCAGCTTGCCGATCGCCGGGTAGGGGCCGAGCGCCTCGGCGGCGGAGCAGCCTGCCTCCTTGGCCGCCTCCTCGATCAGGCCCGCGTCGATCTCCGGTCCTATCAGATACGGCGCGAGCGCCAGCTGCTGCGAGCCCGAGCCGCGCAGCTGCTCGGCGACGGCCGCGATCGAGCCGTCCTGGTCCAGGGCCGCCGCCATCACCGGCACGGCCAGACGCGCGGCGAGCAGCATGCCGGTGATCCCGGCCGCCTGAACGGCCTCGTCACCGCCGACCGAGGCCAGGATGATGCCGTCCGCCGCGGTCGCCACGGTGAACAGGCGGGCGCGGTCGGCGCGGGCCAGACCGGCCTCCGACAGGCGCACGTGCAGCGCCTCGGCGAGCAGCGGGTGGGGGCCCAGCACGTCCGTCAGGTCGGCCGCGACGCGGCTGTCCATCACGGCCTGCCGGATACGGCGCAGCAGCGCGCCGTCGGGGCCGGCCAGCAGCGGAACGACGACGGCGACGGGGCCGTCCGGCTCCTTGACGTCCAGGCCGGCGGCCCGGGCCTGCTCGAAGCGGGCGGCACGCTCCTCGGCGGCGTGCGCGAGCACGGCCTGCAGCGTGGGGAACTCCGCCTCGTCCCCGTCCAGGTACCCGATCCGCGCATCGAGGCCGGGCAGCTCGGAGCGGGCGATGCTCACGACCTCCTCGGCGAGGCTGCGCGTGGGGGCGCCGGGAGTGCCCGGCACCGCGAGGACGAGCGCGGGCGCGCCCTCAGGAGCCGCCAGCGGCTCGGGTCGGCGGTGCCGCCCGGGCTGGCGAGGTCGCGGCATTCGTACTGGCAGGCCGGACGCGGGCCCAGTGGGGGAGCTCATGGCGACGCATGTTACTGGCTTCCTGGGCTCCCCTGTTCGGGGAGGGTGCAGGTGAGCGGTTTCTGTCCCATTTTGTCTGATGAGTTACATACGGATCAGCGGCTTGGGGCGTACGGAGATCAGGCGTCGTCGCCGGTCATCACGCTCAGCATCGCCTCATCACCCGGGAGAGTGAGCGTTCCGGCCGCGAGATCGTCGGCGATACGTACCGAGCCCGCCAGCGGATCGCCGGCGGCCGGCACCAGCGGCGCGTGCGGCAGCCGCCGCGACAGCTCTTCCAGCAGGGGGACGAGCAGAAGATCCCCCATCTTGAACAGACCGCCCGTGACCGCCACTTGAGCATCGCCCGCGGACGGGCAGACCGCGGCCGCCGACTCCGCCATGTGCCGGGCCGCCGCGCGCAGAATGCCCGCGGCGACCGGGTCGTCCTCGGCGCAGCCGGCCACCCGGGGCGCGAAGGAGGCGAGCACGGCGGGCCGGTCCTGGCGCGGGTAGAGCCGCCCCGGCAGCCCCGGCATCGGGCCGAACATCTCCTCGGCGCGGGCCAGCAGCCCGCGCGAACCGCCCGGTCTTCCGTCGTACGCGCGCAGGGCCGCCTCCAGCCCGGCCCGCCCGATCCAGGCCCCGCTGCCGCAGTCGCCCAGCAGATGCCCCCAGCCGTCCGCGCGGCGCCAGCGCGTCAGGTCGGTACCGATGGCGATCAGACCCGTCCCGGCCGCGACCACGGCACCGGGGCGTG
The DNA here is from genome assembly GCF_053597275.1 of Streptomyces sp. NPDC001492. NCBI lineage: Bacteria > Bacillati > Actinomycetota > Actinomycetes > Kitasatosporales > Streptomycetaceae > Streptomyces > Streptomyces sp. NPDC001492. Next base: position 43,333 of record NZ_JBSFHW010000009.1, read on the forward strand.
GACCGAGGGCGCCGACATAGGCGGTGACGGCGTCGGCGGCGAGGGCGAGGGAGCGGATGCCGAACTCCCGCCCCAGCGCACCAGGGAGTTCGGCACGCAGGGCATCGCCCAGGGAGGCGAGCCCGGCGGCACCCACCGCAGCCGCGCTCAGTGCCAAGACCCCGGTCTCGGCAGTCAACTCCCGCACCATCGGCACGAGTTGAGCCATGAGATGCCCCGGATCGATCCCCTGGGCTCCGGTGCGCACCGGCTCCCGGGACTCCCGCTGGGCCGGCGGACCACCGTCCGTACGCCTGACGACGACCCGCAGACCCGAGCCCCCCGAGTCGACCGCGAGGATTCCGGTCGCGCCCGCCCGCGCCTCGTCCCCCGCGCCGCTCACGGCAGGCGCCAGTCCACCGGCTGTCCGCCCTGTCTGACCAGCAGGTCGTTGGCCCGGCTGAAGGGACGCGAGCCGAAGAAGCCGCGGTCGGCCGACATCGGGGACGGATGGGCGGACTCCACCGACGGGAGGCTGCCGAGCAGCGGGCGCAGATTGCGGGCGTCCCGGCCCCACAGGATGGACACCAGAGGCTTGCCGCGTTCGGCCAGGGCGCGAATGGCCTGCTCGGTGACCTCCTCCCAGCCCTTCCCGCGGTGCGCGGCCGGCTTGCGCGGCGCGGTGGTGAGCGCCCTGTTGAGCAGCAGCACGCCCTGCTGCGTCCACGGCGTCAGATCACCGTTGGAGGGCTGGGGCAGGCCCAGATCGGTGTTCAGCTCCCGGTAGATGTTGATGAGACTGCCCGGCAGCGGACGCACCTCGGGCGCCACCGAGAACGACAGCCCCACGGCGTGCCCGGGTGTCGGATACGGATCCTGGCCGACGATCAGGACGCGTACGTCGTCGAAGGGTTGCTGGAAGGCCCGCAGAACATTCGCTCCGGCCGGAAGATAGGTGCGCCCCGCGGAGATCTCCGCGCGCAGGAAGTCCCCCATCGCGGCGATCCGTCCGGCCACCGGTTCCAGGGCCTTCGCCCAGCCTGCTTCGACGATTTCATGCAACGGTCGTGGTGCCACGGGCGTCACCCTACTGCCGTACGGGCAGCGGAGATCAACCGGTGGCCAAGGCCGTGCGCTCCCCCCGCAGCGGTCATCCGATCACCGCGGCCCGCACGCACAGCACATCCGGCAGATGCGAGGCCAACTGCCGCCAGCTGTCGCCGTCGTCGGCCGATGCGTAGACCTCGCCGTTGCGGTTGCCGAAGTACACCCCCGCGGGGTCCGCGTCGTCGGTGCACAGCGCGTCGCGCAGCACCGTGCCGTAGTGGTCCTCCTGTGGCAGGCCCGCCGACAACGGCTCCCAGGTCTTGCCCGCGTCGGCCGTGCGGAAGACCCGGCAGCGGTGGCCGGCGGGCACCCGGTCCGCGTCCGCGTTGATCGGGAACACATACGCCGTGTCGCCGCGGTGGGGGTGGGCGGCCGCGGCGAAGCCGAAGGTGGACGGCAGGCCTTCGCCGATGTCGCTCCAGTGCCCGCCCGCGTCGTCGCTGCGGTACACGCCCCAGTGGTTCTGCAGATACAGCCGGTCCGGGTTGGCCGCGTCCCGCGCGACCTTGTGCACGCACTGCCCGAACTCCGGGTTCGGATCGGGCAGGAACACCGCGGAGACACCGGAGTTGGACGGTGCCCAACTCGCCCCGCCGTCACTGGTCCTGAACACCCCCGCCGTCGAGACCGCGACCGTCACCGACCGCGGGTCGCGCTGGTCGGTGAGCACGGTGTGCAGGCCCTCACCGCCGCCGCCCGGTACCCACTTCGAGCGGGTGGGATGCTCCCACAGGGGGCGCACCAGCTCGAAGGTCTCCCCTCTGTCCTCGGAGCGGTACAGCGCGGCCGGCTCCGTGCCCGCGTACACCACGTCCTGTTCGGCGGCCGCCGGGTGCAGCTGCCACACCCGCTCCAGGGAGGCACCCGTGTCCTTGGGGAACTTGACGGCCGGGCGGGCCGGTTCGGTCCAGGTGTGCCCCAGGTCGTCGGAGTGGAAGACGGACGGGCCCCAGTGGGCGCTGTCGCCGCCGGCCAGCAGACGCGGCCGGTCGCCGCGGGTGTCGATCGCGACCGAGTACACGGCCTGCGCGTTGAAGTAAGGAGTCTCGTCGAACTCCCATGCGCCACCTCGCCGACGCCCGATGAACAGGCCTTTGCGCGTGCCCACGGCGAGCAGTACCTCGGTCATGCCGCATCACCTCCGCTGGTGTCTGTGACGGCTCTGTCCCAGACACCGGCCAGTCTGCACCCCGCCACTGACAGTCACCTCTGGGATCGGTATCACCACAGGTCAGAGCAGTGTCGGCGCCTCGAGCGGTGATATCCGGCCCGTTCGCCAAGACGCCTGCGCGCGCGGCGTGACGCGTGCGACCGTCGAGTCGGTGGAGTCGACCTGAGCATCCGGCGGCCTTCGCCCGTATGGGAGGGAGGTTCCGGATGATCGTGCGCTCATGAGGAGGATGCCTTCGATGGCGTTCCGTGGTCCGAAGGTGTGGCTGTGGCGCTGGCGGCGCAATCCGCTGCGGCGTCGCGCCGACGCGGTGGAGGCGTGGGTCGTTCTCGGTGCCTGGCTGGTCACCGTCCTGGTGGGCGTGCTGGCCGGTCTGACGGCCACCAGGTCCGTCGAGGACGGTCTGGCCCGCGAGCGAGTGGAGTGGCGGCAGGTCGCGGCGCGACTGACGGAGAAGGCACCCGGAACGGCCTCCGACCAACCCTCCACGTCGAGCGGCGACCGGGTGTGGGGGAACGTGCGCTGGACCGCTCCGGACGGCACCAGGCACACCGGGCAGGTCCGGGTCGGCCCCGGCAGCAGCGCCGGCACGGCGGTCACCATCTGGACCGACCCGCAGGGCCGGCTGGTCTCCAGGCCCGCCACCGCCGCCCAGGCCCAGCTGCGGTCCGCCCTGATCGGCGCCCTGGTGGGCATGAGCGCCGCGGCGGTGCCCTTCGTCGGCGGCCGGGTCCTGTGCGGCCGACTGGAACGGCGCCGCATGTCCCAGTGGGACACGGAATGGGCCCGCTTCGGACCCCTGTGGGGGCGCAAGACGAGCTGACGAGGACGCCTGCCGACGAGGCTGCCGGAGGGCGTCGCGCTGCGGGCACGGGCTCCCTGTGCCATCGTCGTAGGTGACGCCCACGAGGCGGCGCGCACAGTCCTTGCCTCATGGCGGAAGTGGTGGCGGTTGCACCAGTTGATGCTGGGCCCCTGGACGCCCCGCACCGGACAACTACCCTCGCGGACACAACCATTTCTGGCGGAAGGCGGTGCCTCATGGCGGAGCAGACTTCCAGAAGGGGACTGGTCGGCGAACTGTCGGCGGAGTTCCTGGGCACCATGATCCTGATCCTCTTCGGATGCGGTGTGGTCGCCCAGGTCGTGGCCGCCGGGATCGGCGACCACGACAGCATCGCCTGGGCCTGGGGCCTCGGCGTGACCATGGGCGTCTACGTCGCCGCCCGGCTCAGCGGCGCCCACATCAACCCCGCCGTCACCCTGGCCCTGGCCTGCTTCAAGGGCTTCGAGTGGAAGAAGGTCGGGCCGTACGTCGTGGCGCAGACCGCGGGCGCTTTCGTCGCCGCGCTGCTGGTGCGCTGGAACTACACCGAGGTCCTCGCCAAGGCCGACCCAGGCCACACCATCAAGACACAGGGCGTCTTCTCCACCCTCCCGGGCAACGGCGCCCTGCCCGTGAGCGAACTCGGCGCACTGCGCGACCAGGTGATCGGCACGGCCATCCTGGTCCTGGTCATCTTCGCCATCACCGACCTGCTCAATACCCCGCCCGGCGCCAACATGGCCCCGTTCATCATCGGTCTCCTGGTGGTGGCGATCGGCATGGCCTGGGGCACGGACGCCGGCTACGCCATCAACCCGGCCCGTGACTTCGGGCCGCGGCTCGCCAGCTTCATCACCGGGTACGGGACGGCCTGGCGGGACCAGTACGGCAACCTCTACTTCTGGGTGCCGATCGTCGGGCCGCTGGTCGGCGGTGTGATCGGTGCCGCCATCTACAAGTTCTTCATCTCGCAGTTCCTGACCGGTGAGGAGGAACAGGAGCCTGGCCGCATCCCGACACCGGACGGCGAAGACATGGCCTAGCGGGCACGGCCCGCATCGAGCCGGGCGGGAGGCGGCCTCCACCAGGAGGGCCCGTCACCCGTCCGGCCGCTCCCGGCCCGACGAGTGCGGTTACCGTCGTACGCAGCGGTGTGCGCCCGTTCGCGCAGGGCGACGAAGTCCCGCACGCCGGGCGAGGAGCGCCACGGCATGGCCGGGAGGGGCAGCAGGACCACGCCGGCGGTCGCGGCGGCCGGGCCGGGGATGCGGCCGTGGCGGTTCGTCGTCACCTTCGGCACGGTCAGCCTGCTGGCCGACTTCGTCTACGAGGGCGCCCGTTCCGTCACCGGCCCGCTGCTCGCCTCGCTCGGTGCGTCCGCCCTGGTGGTCGGCGTGGTCACCGGCGTCGGCGAGGCCGCCGCGCTGGTACTGCGGCTGGTCTCCGGGCCGCTGACCGACCGCACCCGCCGCTTCTGGGCGTGGACGATCGCCGGCTACACACTCACGGTGGTCTCCGTGCCGGTGCTCGGGCTGGCCGGTGTGCTGTGGGTGGCGAGCGCGCTGGTCATCGCCGAACGCGTGGGCAAGGCGGTGCGCTCACCGGCCAAGGACACGCTTCTGTCGCACGCGACTGCCGCCACCGGGCGCGGCCGCGGCTTCGCCGTCCACGAGGCGATGGACCAGATCGGAGCGCTGATCGGCCCCCTGGTCGTGGCCGGGGTGCTGGCCGCGACCGGCGACGACTACGCGCCCGCGCTGGGCGTCCTGGCCGCCCCCGGGGTCGCCGTACTGGCCCTGCTGGTGTGGCTGCGCCACCGGGTGCCGGATCCGGCCGCCTACGAACCCGAACCGGACACCACGGCCGCGGCGGGACATCAGGACAGGGCGCGGCTGCCGCGCACCTTCTGGGTGTATGCCGCGTTCACAGCCGCGACGCTGGCCGGGTTCGCGACCTTCGGTGTGCTCTCCTACCACCTGGTCCAGCGGCAGTTGCTGCCCACCGCCGCGGTGCCGGTGCTGTACGCCGCCGCCATGGGCGTCGACGCGCTCGCCGCGCTGGCCACCGGCTGGGCCTACGACCGGTACGGCGCCCGCACCCTGGCCGTACTGCCCGTCCTCGCCGCCGGCGTGCCCCTGCTCGCCTTCACCGACACCGTCGCCCTGACCGTGGCCGGCGCACTGCTGTGGGGCGCCGCCATGGGCGTACAGGAGTCGACCCTGCGGGCCACCGTCGCCGACCTGGTCCCGCCCGGGCGCCGCGCCACCGCCTACGGCCTGTTCGCCGCCGTGATGGGCGCGGCCACCCTGGTCGGCGGCATCCTCGCGGGAGCCCTGTACGCCCGCTCGATCCCGGCGCTGATCATCGTCACCGTGGCCGTCCAGGCCCTGGCGCTGACCCTGCTCGCCGTCACCCGTCCGGGGCGCAGCTCCTGAAAAGCGCGCAGACTCTTCTGGCGGACTGCGTGCCCGACGCGCCGCTTGCGGCGGTGCAGCGAACGCGGTGTCGGCGACGTTCTGCGCCTGGAGGTTCTGCACATGGGGCGGGTAGGCGCCCTGGGCGGATGCGGCGGCGACCGTCCCGCTGTGGTGCGGGATGCCCTTGACGGACTTGACCGAGCCGTCCGTGTTCAGCGGCACCTGCAACAGGCTGGCCCGGCACCCGTCAGCCACTGCTGGTCATCTCCCCCCCTACAGAAAGGTCAACTCGATCGACCACACCGCCAACCGAGCAGGCGTCGATCACCAGGTTCAGTTCGAGAACAACTGGCACACCGGCCGCACCGGTGACGCCTGCTTCGACCGGCGCTCCGGACGGCCGGGTTCGGGACGGGGCCGGCCGCGGCCACAGGCGGCGGACGTGACCTCGACAGCTGCGTGCCGCCGGGTTCGGCGAGGGGGTGGACCGGATGCGGTGCCGGGCGTGCCGGCCCTCCTGGATGTCGTACGAACGAGTCGGCGCCGAATGATCCTGAGCAGGCCGGCGGACCGCGACAGCGTTCCTGACCGGTTCCTGGCCGGAGGAAGAGCCAGAATCCGGCCAGGGTTCACCCGCCCGACCCGTAGTGCGACGGCGTCCCACCTGCGAGGAGCCCGGCCGACGGCACTTCCGTCGCGCCACGGCTACCGCGTCGGCTCACCTCCCGCCCGGCAGCGCCCGCTCCAGTACGGCGTCCAGATCGGCGGCGTCCGGCAGTGTGCCGAAGGCATGTCCCCAGTCGCCGCCCAGCCGGGTCGCGCAGAAGGCGTCGGCGACGGCGGGCGGGGCGTGCCGGACCAGGAGGGAGGCCTGCAGGGTCAGCGCCATCAGCTCCACCAGGCGTCGGGCGCCGGACTCGGATCCGGTGGTCAGCAGGCCCTCCAGCCGGACCACGGCCGTATCCAGTCGGTGGTCCGCGCCCCGCGCCAGGGCGAGCTCGTCGAAAAGGGCCTGCGCGGTTCCGGGCTCACGCCTCAACGCCCGCAGGACGTCCAGGGCGTTGACGTTCCCGGAGCCCTCCCAGATCGACAGCAGTGGGGCCTCGCGGTAGTGGCGGGGCATGCCCGACTCCTCCACATAGCCGTTGCCGCCGAGGCACTCCAGGGCCTCCGCGGTGAAGGCCGGGCCCCGCTTGGTGACCCAGTACTTGCCGACGGCGGTCGCGATCCGCCGGAACGCGGCCTCGCCCGCGTCCCCGCGCACCGCCCGGTCCGCGGCGCCCGCCAGCCGCAGGGTGACAGTGGTGGCCGCCTCGGACTCCAGCGCCAGGTCCGCCAGCACGTTGCGCATCAGCGGCTGGTCGACAAGCCGGGCCCCGAACGCGCTGCGGTGGCGCACATGGTGTCCCGCCTCGACGAGCGTCTTGCGCATCAGCGTCGCCGACATCATCACGCAGTCGAGCCGGGTGCAGTTGACCATCTCGATGATCGTCCTGACGCCGCGGCCCTCCGGCCCGACCAGCCAGCCCACCGTCCCGTCGAACTCCGGTTCCGAGGAGGCGTTGGACCGGTTGCCCAGCTTGTCCTTGAGCCGCTGGATGCGGAAGGTGTTGCGGCTCCCGTCCGGCAGGATCCGCGGCACCAGGAAGCACGACAGGCCCTCCGGAGCCTGTGCGAGCACCAGGAAGACGTCGCACATCGGCGCCGACGTGAACCACTTGTGCCCGCGCAGCTGGTACACGCCCGGCTCGGCGGTCGGCCACGCCGTGGTCGTGTTCGTACGGACGTCTGAGCCGCCCTGCTTCTCGGTCATCCCCATGCCGGCGAGCAGCCCGCGTTTCTCGGTCGGCACCCGCAGCCCCGGCTCGTACTCCCGGCTGGTCAGCAGGGGTTCGTAGATCTTCGCGAGCTCGGGCTGGGCGCGCAGGGCTGGTACGGCCGCGTACGTCATCGAGGTGGGGCAGCCGTGCCCGGCGTCGGTGTGCCCCCACACCAGCCCGCCCGCGGTGCGCGCGACATGGGCGCCGGGCCGGTCCTCCGCCCACGGTGTGGCGGCCAGTCCCTCGGCGACCGCGGCCCGCATCAGATGGTGCCAGCTGGGGTGGAAGTCGACCTCGTCGATGCGGTTGCCATAGCGGTCGTGCGTGCGCAGCACCGGCTCGTGGACGTTGGCCTGCTCGGCCCACTCCTGCGCCTCGGCGCTTCCCGCCCGCAGGCCGAGCCGCCGGATGTCCTCCTCGGCCCAGCCGGCGCCCTCCCGGCGCAGGCCCTCCAGCAGGGCCCTGTCCTCGGAGGCGTCGTACGGCGTCAGGGCGGGCGGCTGGTTGGTGACGTCGTGCGTGGCGTACTGCCGGCGGGGCTGCGCGGGCGCGGGTGTCGAGACCATGCAGCCATGTTGCACCTTTTCTGCGACCGTAGCAATGATGCAACAAGGCGTGCGCACGTACAGTACCTGCCCATGCGGATGAACATGGCGGCGCAGCCCGGCGAGGTCGACCTGCCGCCGCTGTCCGCGCGGTCGGTCGTGCTGAGCCTGCTGCTGGGCACGCATCCGCCGGAGCTTCCGGTGAAGGAGCTCGTCCGTGCGGTGGAGCCCTTCGGCGTCGGCGGCTCCACGCTGCGTGCCGCGCTCAGCCGGATGGTGGCCGCCGGTGACCTGCGGCGCACCGACGCCGTCTACCGGCTCAGCGACCGCCTGCTGGCCCGCCAGCGCCGTCAGGACGAGGCGGTGGAGGCCCGCACGCGCGGATGGCACGGCGACTGGGAGATGGTGGTGATCACGGCGACGGGCCGCGGCCCCGCCGAACGCGCCGACCTGCGCACCCGCTTGACCGCCCTGCGCCTGGCCGAACTGCGCGAGGGCGTCTGGCTGCGCCCCGCCAACCTCAGCCGCCCCCTGCCGGACGACCTGGAGCAGGTGGCCCAGTCCTACACCGCCCGCCCCGACCGACCCGCGCGTGAACTGGCCGCGCAATTGTGGCCGTTGGACGCCTGGGCGGCCACGGCCCGGTCCCTGCTGGCCCATGTGGCCGGGGCACACCGCCCCGCCGACCGCTTCACCGCCTTCGCCGCGGTCGTCCGCCACTTGCTCGCCGACCCCGTGCTGCCGCGCGAACTCCTTCCCGAGGACTGGCCGGGCGCCACGCTGCGTGCCGCGTACGCGGCGTACCAGGGTGAGATCACCCGGTCGATCGGCACTGGATCGACCGGAACCTGAGACCACGGCGGCCGTACGAAGCGCCGCGCGGGTGCGCTTCGCACGGCCGGTCCCACCGCCGAGCCCACCACCTCCGTGACGATCACCAACACCGGCACGACGACGATCAACGGCACACTCGCCCCGGGCACGAGCGTCACCACCGGCTACCGGGCGAGCCACACGGGCAACAGCGCGGCCCCGGCCGCCGTGATCTTCGGGACCGCGGTGGATGCGAAGTGATCAGCCGCGCCCCGCCTCCGGGAGGAATGTCATCTCGGCACCCGGAGGGCGGGTGACGTCGCGTTTCGCGGGAACCCGGTGCGCACGCGAACGGCGACGTCGTACGAGGTGAAGAGAGCTATGGACACGCAGCAAGCGTCGACGGCTGTGTTCGAGCCGCTGCGGACCGCGGCCTCGGCACCGCGCAGGGTGCCCGGTGCGGGAGCCCCGGAGCGGATCGGAGCCGTCTCGCGGGCCGTGGCCTCCTTGGCCGGCGCCGTGGACTTCTTGGTCTGTGTCGCGGCCGCCGTGCCGCGGGTGCCGGACGTGGTGCGCCCGCTCCCGTTGGATGTGCCCTGCTGGTCCTGCGGCTTCGGCTGGGTCAGCCAGGCCACGGCTGCTCCGGTCAGGGCGCCCGGCCACTCGACGACACCGGCGACGCCGAGCAGCCCGGCTCCGGTGTACACGGCGATCCGGCGCCCGTGCGGCACCGGCTCGACGGCCCGCCGCAGCAGCGCAATCGGCTGAGGGTGAGAGATGGTTCTGCAACTGCTCACGCGCCCGGCGAACGCCGCCGTCGGCCTCGTGTCGGCCGGCCCCCGGCTGCTCGCCTCAGGAGCCGCTCCCGCGGTGGGTGTCGCCGCCGGAGCGGTCGCAGGAACGGCGCGGGCCGGGGTACGAGGTGCGGACGCCGCCGTGCGCGTCGCACGGGTCGCCCGCAATGCCCTGCCGCTCGCCCCGCATCCCTGGCGGGCCGGAGCCCGGGCGCACCTCGCGCTGCGGCCCGCCGAGCCGGACCGGATACGGCGGGCGGGCGGTGCGGAGCATGCGGCGCGCCGGGTCGCCAAGGCCCTGGCCGAGCGGCCGGACGTGGCCCTCGCCTACTGGGACGGCGGACTGCGACGGCTCGTGGTGACCGCGACCGAGGAGGCCCTCACCGACCGGGTCGTGGAGAAGGCGGCCGAACTCGCGGCCCGGCACGGTCTGGCGCAGACCGACGAGCTGGTCGACGACGTCCCGCACCCGGCCGACCCCGCCGGCGTACGGGCCGCGGCGACCGCGCTCGCGGTCGACGGGGCGGGCATCGCGGCCGCACTGATCGGCTACGGCCTGCGGCTGCCGACTTCGCCGCGGGCGGTGACCGCGCTGGTCACCATGGTGCGGGAGAACCCCCGCTTCCGCGGCTGGCTGCGGGCCCGCATCGGCCGGTCCCGCATGGACCTGGCGCTGGCGGTCGCCAACGCGGCCGCCCACGGCGCGGGCCGGACCCCGACAGCTCTGGTCCTCGACGGCGCGTTGCGTGCCCTCCAGCTCGCCGAGACCGTGGCCCGCACGGCTGCGTTCGACGCCGTCCACGACCGGGTCTGCGTACCGGAGCGGGACAGCATCGCCGCGGGGGACCGCGGTCCGCGCCCGCCGCTGCGCACCTCCCCGGCCCAGGAGTACGCCGGGAAGGCGGAGACCGGCAGTGTGCTCGGCGCCGCTGCCATGCTGCTGGTCAAGCACGACGGCAGGGAGGCGGCGGAGGCGGTGCTGGCGGGCTCCCCCAAGGCCGCGCGCTACGGGCCCGCCGCCTTCCACGCCGTCCTGAGCGGCGCGCTGTCCCGCGCGGGCGTGCTGGTACGGGACACCGAACGGCTGCGGCAGCTGGAGATGGCCGACACGGTCGTCCTGCACCCGAGCGCGCTGCGGGCCCCGGGCGAGGGCGCCGACCCGTGGGCCGAGGCCGTACTGGACGTGGCACGACGCGCCCGGCTGCGGGTGGTGCTGGTGGACGACCCGGCCCTGGCCGACTTCACGAGCCTCGTCGACCAGGTGGTGAGCGCCGAGCGACCGCTCTCCGAGGTGGTGAACGCACTGCGGGACGAGGGCGCCGTCGTCGTCACGGTCGCCCGGCCGACGGCCTCCGACGACGACGTCCTGACCGGGCTGCTCGCCGGAGACGTGGCCCTCGCCGTCAGCGACGGCGACAGTGCCGTCCTGTGGGACGCGGACGTCCTGGCCCTGCACGGCCTCGTCGACGTGTGGCGGCTGCTGACCGCGGTCCCGGCCGCGCGTGCGGTGGGCCGCAGGTCGCAGACGCTCGCACGGTCCGGTGCCACGCTGTCCGGGCTCCTCGTGGCCATCGGCGAGTCCCGGCGCGGGCGCCCCACCCCCTGGCCGGGCCTGCGGCACACACCGGTCGACGTGAGCGCGGCCTGGGCCCTGCTGAGCGGGGCCCGGGCGGCCCTCGCTGTGGCGGCGGCCCGCGCGCCGCGCCCCCGGCCGCGCGTGGCCTGGCACGCACTGCGGCCGACCGAGGTGCGTGACCGGCTGGAGCACGAGACGGCACCGGAGCCGGACTTCGCCGAGCAGCTCACGGACCGGGCGCGTACGGCGATCCGCACCCTGGGCCGGCAGCCCGTGCTGGCGCCGGTCCGCGGGCCCGTGGAGCTCGCCCGGGCCGTGCGCCGCGAACTCGACGATCCGCTGACCCCGGTGCTGGCGGTCGGCTCGGCCGCCGAGGCGATCCTCGGCTCCGTCGTGGACGCCCTGCTGGTGGTCGGCGCGCTCGATCTGAACGCCCTCGTGGGCGGCGTCCAGCGGCTGCGGGCCGAGCGAGCCCTGTCCAAGCTGCTGGCCGAACAGAAACCGAAGGCACGGGTCACGCAGGAGGAGACGTCGGCCGAGCCGCACCTCGTGGACGCCGCCAGGCTCACGCCCGGTGATGTGATCGAACTCCGGGCCGACGATGTCGTACCCGCCGATGCGCGCCTCCTGTGGGCGGACGGTCTGGAGGTGGACGAGTCCGCGCTCACGGGAGAGTCACTCCCGGCCGACAAGGGCACCGACCCGACACCGCACGCCGCCGTGCCGGACCGGCACTGCATGGTGTTCGAGGGCACCACCCTGGTGGCCGGACAGGCCCGGGCCGTCGTGGTGGACACCGGCGACCGTACCGAGGCCGCCCGGGCCGTCCACCTCGCCGCCCGCACGCCGCCGGCCGGCGGGATGCAGGCCAGGCTGCGGGAACTCACCAACAAGGAACTGCCGTTGACGCTGGCGGGCGGGGCCGCGGTGACCGCACTCGCGCTGCTGCGCGGCACCCCCGTCCGGCGTGCGGTGAGCGGCGGCGTGGCGGTGGCCGTGGCCGCCGTCCCCGAAGGACTGCCGCTGGTCGCCACCGTCGCGCAGATGGCGGCCGCCCGCCGGCTCAGCGGCCGCGGCGTCCTCGTCCGCACCCCGCGCACCCTGGAGGCGCTGGGGCGGATGGACACCATCTGTTTCGACAAGACGGGCACCCTCACCGAGAACCGGCTACGCCTGGTGCGGGTGAGCGACGCGGGCGGCACCGCCCATGCGCCGGACGACGAGGCGGTCGACACGACGCTGCGGACCGCGGCCCGCGCGTGCCCCCGGCTGAACGGCGGCACGGAACGGCCCGTGCACGCCACCGACGAGGCCGTCCTGGACGCGGCGCCCCCCGACGAGCAGTGGACACAGACCGCGGGGCTGCCCTTCGAGGCCGGCCGCGGATATGCCGCCGCCGTCGGCCGGGCGGAGGACGGCGCCCCCCAATTCGTCGTCAAGGGTGCCCCGGAGACCGTGCTCCCCGCCTGCCCCGGCCTGTCCCCGGAAGCCTCGGACGCGGCGCAGGCCCTCGCCGGCGACGGACTGCGCGTCCTGGCCGTGGCCCGGCGCCGCCTCGACAGCGCGGACCAGGCGTCGGAGATCATCGAACAGCCCCTGGGCGAGCTGGAGTTCACCGGGCTGCTCGCGTTCGCCGACGTACCGCGTGACACCTCCACCGCCCTGGTCCAGGGCTTGCGGGCGGCAGGCGTACGCCCCATCGTGCTGACCGGCGACCACCCGCAGACCGCTCGGGCCATCGCCGCCGACCTGGGCTGGCCGGAGGACACCGGCGTGGTCACGGGCGACGAACTGGCGTCCGCGGACCGGGAGGCGCGCGCCCGGATGCTGCGCGACATGGGCGTCGTGGCCCGGGTCGCGCCCGAGCAGAAGCTCCAGGTGGTCGAGGCGCTGCGGGACGCGGGCCGGGTGGTCGGGATGGTCGGCGACGGCGCCAACGACGCCGCGGCCATCCGCGCCGCCGACATCGGTGTGGGCATCAGCGCCCGAGGCTCGGCGGCCGCCCGCAATGCGGCCGACCTCGTCCTGACCGTCGACGACCTCACGGTCCTCATCGAGGCGGTCGCCGAGGGACGGGCCCTGTGGCACAGCGTCGCCGACGCCACCACCATCCTGATCGGCGGCAACGCGGGCGAGGTGGGTTTCGGCATCCTGGGCACGCTGCTGGCGGGCGCGGCACCCCTGTCCACCCGTCAGATGCTGCTGGTGAACCTGCTCACGGACCTGTTCCCGGCGATGGCGGTGTCGGTGACCCCGCAGGCGTCGGGGGACCGGCACCCCGACTCGCCGGACGGCGGGAACGGCACCGAAGGGACCGAGCCACTGGGTACCTCACTTCTCGGCGCCCCCCTGATGCGCAAGATCCGCCACCGTGCCCTCACCACCACCCTGGGCGCGACCACGGCCTGGCTGTTCGGCCGCTTCACACCGGGCACCGCCCGGCGCTCCGCCACGATGGCGCTGTGTGCCCTCGTCGGCACCCAGCTCGCCCAGACACTGGCCGACCGCCGAGGCAGCCCGCTGGTGGCGGCCACCGCTCTCGGCTCGGCGGCCGCCCTGTTCGCCGTCGTGGAGACCCCGGGCGTCAGCCGGCTCTTCGGCTGCACCCCGCTCGGCCCGCTCGCCTGGACCGGCGTCGCCGCGGCGATCGCGGTCGCGGTGGCCGGCCAGCGAGCGGTGCCGCACGTGGAGCGGGCCGTGCTCCGCCATGTGCCGGCCGGGATGCGGTGAGGGCGGCTCAGACGGACCGGTGGTACTGGTCGGGCACGTGCACGTCCCCGCCGAGCTCCCGCGCGGCGTGTCGCGCCCACGACGGGCTGCGCAGCAGTTCCCGACCGAGCAGCACCGCGTCCGCCTCCCCGTTGGCGAGGATCTTCTCGGCCTGCTCTGCATCGGTGATGAGCCCCACCGCGGCGACCGGCATCGCCGTCTCGGCCTTCACCCGGGCGGCGAAGGGAACCTGGTAGCCGGGGCCGACGGGAATGCGGACGCCCGACGCGTTGCCGCCGGTGGACACGTCAAGGAGGTCGATGCCGTGGGCCTTGAGGTCGGCGGCGAGGCGGACGGTGTCGTCGGCCGTCCAGCCTCCCTCCTCCAGCCAGTCGGTGGCCGAGATGCGGAAGAACAGCGGCTTGTCGTCGGGCCACACCTCCCGTACGGCGTCCACGACGTCGAGGGCGAAGCGGGTGCGGTTCTCGTACGAGCCGCCGTAGGCGTCGGTGCGGTGGTTGGAGTGCGGGGAGAGGAACTCGTTGATCAGGTAGCCGTGGGCGCCGTGGATCTCGGCGACCTCGAAACCGGCGGCCAGGGCCCGACGGGCGGCGTCCGCGAACTGACCGACGACCTCCTTGATCTGTTCGGTCGTCAATTCGGTCGGCACGGCATGACGTTCGTCGAACGCGACCGCGCTGGGCGCGAGCGCCCGCCACCCGTGTGCGTCCGCACCGACCGGCGCGCCGCCCTTCCACGGTCGGTCGGTCGAGGCCTTGCGGCCGGCGTGGGCCAGCTGGATTGCCGGCACCGTGCCCTGTGAGACGAGGAAACGCGTGATGCGGCGGAAGGCCTCGACCTGGGTGTCGTTCCAGATGCCGAGGTCGTAGGGCGAGATGCGGCCCTCGGGCGAGACGCCGGTGGCCTCGACGATGATCAGCCCGGTGCCGCCGGCCGCGCGCGCCGCGTAGTGCGCGAAGTGCCAGTCGTTCGGCGCCCCGGTCTCCGGGCCCTCGGGGGCGGCCGAGTACTGGCACATCGGGGGCATCCAGACCCGGTTCGGGATGGTCACGTCGCGCAGGGTGAAGGGCTGGAAAAGGGCGCTCATGGGGAGCTGCTCCGTTCTCGCGGGACCGAAGGACGGCTCGTACGATAGGCATCGTAGTACGGGAGATGTCAAACTACGACACCTCTCGTACAATGGGCGGTGTGAGTACCCCTGCCCCCGCCCCCGCCGCCGGCCGTGATCTGCCGCACCCCGCGCGTGCCGAGATCCGGCTGGAGGCCGTGCTGCACGCGCTCTCCGACCCCATGCGGCTGCAGATCGTGCGGGAGCTCGCCGCGGAGCGCGACGAGCTCACGTGTTCGCACTTCGACCTGCCGGTCACCAAGTCCACGTCCACGCACCACTTCCGGGTGCTGCGCGAGGCGGGGGTGGTCCGGCAGTGCTACCGGGGCACGGCCAAGATGAACGGCCTGCGCCGGGAGGACCTAGACGATCTCTTCCCGGGGCTGCTCGACAGCCTGCTCGCCGCCGCCGCTCGGCAGGCCGTCCGCCTCGGCGGCTGAAGCCGCCTTCGAGGGAAGGTGGTTGAAGAGCAGGTTCAGCAGGATCGCCGTCAGGCAGCCCGCGCTGATCCCGCTGTTCATCACCGTCTGGAACCAGTCCGGGAACTTCGCGTAGGCCGTCGGGACGCCGACCGGCAGCATGCCCACGGCCACCGACACCGCCACGACCGTGAGGTTGTGGTTGTCCTTGAAGTCCACCCGGGCGAGGGTCCTGAGTCCGCTCGCGGCCACCGTCCCGAACATCACCAGACCCGCCCCGCCCAGCACCGGTGCGGGTATCGCGGCGACCACCGCGCCCAGCTTGGGCAGCAGGCCGAGCAGGACGAGGATGCCGCCCGCGGTGGCCACCACCCAGCGGCTGCGCACCCGGGTCATTCCGACGAGGCCCACGTTCTGCGCGTACGCCGTGTACGGGAAGGTGTTGAAGACGCCGCCCAGCACGGTCGACAGACCGTCGGCGCGCAGACCGTCCGCCAGTGAACGCGGCTCGACCCCGCGTCCGGTCATCTCCCCGACCGCGATCAGGTCGCCGGTCGTCTCGGTCATCGTCACCAGCGCCACGACCAGCATCGAAATGATGGCCGACGCGTGGAAGGTGGGCGCCCCGAAGTGGAACGGCGTGCTGATGCCCAGCCAGTGGGCGTCGCCGACGCCGCTGAAGTCCGTGAACCCGAAGGGGACCGCCACCGCCAGGCCCACCGCGATGCCGATCAGCACCGCGATCCGGCTGAGAAAGGCCGGCGCGAACCTCTGCACACCCAGCACCACCAGCAGTACGAAGAGGGCGAGACCCAGGTTCTTCGGCTCCCCGAAGTCCTTCGCACCGACCCCGCCCGCGGCCCAGTTGCCCGCGACCGGCAGCAGCGACACCCCGATGATCAGGATGACGGTGCCGGTGACCAGCGGCGGGAAGAAGCGCAGCAGCCTGCCGAAGACCGGAGCGAGCAGCACGATCGCAAGCCCGGCGACGATCACCGACCCGTAGATCGCGGGCAGCCCGCCGCCCGTCGTCCCGATCAGCACCATCGGCGACACCGCGGCGAACGTGCAGCCCTGCATGATCGGCAGCCGCACCCCGAACCGCCAGAAGCCCACGCACTGGATGAGCGTGGCGATCCCGCACACCAGCAGATCCGCCGTGATCAGGTACGCCAGGTCCGCGGGCGACAGCTTCATCGCACCGCCCACGATCAGCGGCACCGCCACCGCGCCCGCGTACATCGCGAGCACGTGCTGCAGACCGAAGGCGGCCAACTGCCGTACGGGTGGGACCTCGTCGACGGGATGGACGGGGGTGGGCGTGGCCATGGGCACTCCAGAGCGGCGGCGGGGGAGGGGGACATCCGAACAGCACGAGACCGTAAGGGGCTTGAACAGTTTGTTGATTTCCGGGTTGTTGCCGATCTGTGTCCTGCCCACTGGGCGCCGTTCGACTCTGCTACGACGCCTGCTGCGAGCCCGCCTCCCGCGCCGCCGCCAGCAGCGACTCCCAGTCCGCCAGCTTGACGACACCGCGCCCGAGCGAGGCTCCGAGGCTCGCCTCGGCCCGCTCGATGGCCTGCCAGCCCGCCCATGAGACCGGTTCGATCCCCTCGGCGCGCAGCGCCGCGAGCGGATCCTCCGGGAGCTCCTTGCGTACGAGCACGGGGGCGTCCTCGAGCAGCGACAGCACCGTCTCCTTGGCGCACGGACGGTTGGTGCCGATGACGCCCGTCGGGCCGCGCTTGATCCAGCCGGCCACGTACTCGCCCGGCGCGACCACGCCCGCGCGCAGGACGCGGCCGGCCAGATGCGGCACGGTGCCGCCCGCCGTGTCGAAGGGCAGCCCCTCCAGCGGCACCCCGCGATAGCCCACCGAACGCAGCACCAACTGAGCCACGATGTCCTCGTAGCATCCCGTGCCCCTCACTCCGCCCTGCCCGTCGGGCTCCGTCCGCTCGAAGCGCACCGCGCCCACCCGGTCGCCGTCGGCGAGCAGTTCGACCGTGCGCAGGAAGAAGCGCAGCCGGATGCGGCGCGGAGCGTCCTGGGGCGGCGCCTGGGCCCAGCCGCGCAGCACGTCCACGTTGCGGCGCTGGACCGCGGGCAGCGCGGCGGGGTCCACGTAACCCGGATCGAGCTCCAACTCCGTCGCATCCACGGCGAGGCCGGTGTCCGGGAGGCCGCCCAGCTCGCGCAGTTCCTTGGTCGTGAACCGGGCCTGGGAGGGGCCGCGGCGGCCCACCATGTGGATGTCGCGCACCCGGCTCGCGGCCAGCGCGCCGAGCGCCGCCTGCGGCATGTCGGTCGGGCTCAGCTCCGCCGGGCCCCGGGCCAGCATCCGCGTGACGTCCACCGCGACGTTCCCCGCGCCGATGACCACGGCGGAGCGGGCGTCGCGTACGAAGCCGTCGTCGGTGGAGTCCGGATGGGCGCTGTACCAGGACACGAACTGCGTCGCCGACCAGCTGCCCGGCAGGTCCTCGCCCGGGATCCCCAGGTGCCGGTCGGTGGCGGCACCCACGCAGTACACGACCGCGTGGTACAGCTCGCGCAGCCGGGCGGCCGGCAGCCCGCCGGGGCCGATCCGGACGCCGCCGAGGAACCGCACCCGCTCGTGCTCCAGCACGGTACGCAGGTTGTTCTGCAACGACTTGATCTTCTCGTGGTCCGGCGCGACGCCGTAGCGCACCAGGCCGTAGGGGCACGGCAGCCGGTCCAGTACGTCGACGAGCACCCCGGAGTCCAGCTGGACGAGGTTCTGGGCGGTGTAGACCCCGCTCGGCCCGGAACCGACGACGGCGACACGCAGCACGGCGGAACTCCTTACGACAGGAGATCGCTGACGGCTCCAGCATCGCACCGCCGGTGCTCCGCTGACAGGGTGCAGGCGCGGTATCGACGTGCGTGTCCGACCTTGCTGAGTGTGATCAAGTGGTTACGTTCCGCGTGTGCTAGACGCATCCTTTCTTAATCTTTCTGATCGTTGTCCGACGGACGGCACGGTGTCCGTATGGCCCGCGTGGGAAGTGCGGGAGGACGAGCGCGCCACCTCGTGGTTCACCGTCCGGCTTGCGTTCACCGACGGTGCCCGGATCGACGCGCTCGCCGTGGTCTGCGAGGGCTGTGCCTCGCTGGAGGAGGTCCGCTCCCAGCCGGCCCTGTCCCTGCACGACCTCGCGGAACTCGCCGAGTGGATCGAGGAGCCGCTCTTCGAGGCGTGCGGCCCCGGGCCGGATCCGGCCGCGGGCGGCGGATCCGCCGTGCCCCGGCGGGCCCGGCCCGCGTGGCCCGCGGGCGTCGAGGGCCGCTGGCTCGTCGCCCAGGAGTACCGCGCGGCGCAGGAAGGGGGTTTCGACCCCGTTCTCGCGGTGATGTGCGCGACCGGCCACAGCCGCCGCAAGTCACTCAGACTGATCTCGCAGGCGCGTGACTCGGGGTTTCTGTCGCCCCGTCACGCGCGGCGCTGACCGGTCTCGGGCCCGGGCTCCTCGCCGGTCGCGAAGAACCGTGAGAGATCCGTCTCGCACGTCGCGCCGGAGGCCGCCTCGGCGTCCGGCGGCACGCCCATCTCCCAGTCGAGCCGGTAGCGCTCGAACAGCTCGGCCCGCAGGGTCGTGATCGGCATCGGCACGTTCGGCAGCACCATCGCGTAGACGGCACCCATCAGCACGGAACGCAGCAACGGGTAGTCCACGTCGACGTCCCGCGCCCCGTTGCGGGCGACGACGTCCCGCAGTACCTCGGCGAGGCGCTGCTGCTCCGGGCACTGCACGAAGCCCTCCGCCTGCAGCAGTCCCGCCATGTGCTGGCGCATCAGCACGGGCCGGTCCCGGGCCAGCCCCAGAATCGCGTCGATGGCCCGCGCCATCCGCTCCCGGCCGTCCTCGGTGCGCGGCTCGCGCTCCACCGCCTCCTCCAGCGTGCGATGCATCAGCCGGTGTACCGCGGACTGCACGAGCTGGCGTTTTCCCGGGAAGTAGTACGACACGAGGCCGCGTGCCGAGCCCGCTCTGTCGGCGATGTCGCCGAGGGTCGTCGCCTCGTAGCCCCGCTCGCCGACGAGTTCGACGGCGGCCTGCAGGAGCCGCTCCCGGGAACGTCTCCGCAACTCTTCATTGACCGAGGCGCTGCGCGGGGACATGCTGTAACTCCTGCGTTGACTGGCTGCCAGCCAACTATACTCAGAACGTCCTGATCGGAGCTCCGTAGGGGCTGGTCAGGGCTGCCGTCTGCTTCGGGCGACGCGGGGGATCGTCCGAGGCGGGCGGCCTCATCGCCCTGAAGGTGTCCTCAGGCTACTTTCCGGGCCGCTCGGCGTGTGTCTGGAGGGCCGGAACATGGAACAGGACCAGCAGATCCTGGCCAGGATCACGGAGATGGTCGAGGACGAGCGCAAGCTCCGTGAGTCCCTCGCTTCCGGCGAGATCGACGGCGCGACGGAACACCGGCGACTCGGCGTGCTGGAGCGCGAACTCGACCAGTGCTGGGACCTGTTGCGGCAGCGGCGCGCGAAGGCCGAGTTCGGGGAGAACCCGGACGACGCGCAGGTACGGCCCTCCTCGCAGGTCGAGGGCTATCGGGGCTGACCGGGCGGCCCGGCGGTCAGCCCGCCAGCTCCAGCACCGGACGCAGCCCGTCCGGCCGCTCGGCCGCCGGCAGATGGTCCACCAGGTGCACCCGGCACCCCAGGGCCGCCGCACCGCCGTCCGCGCGCCGGTCGTCGCCGACCATCAGGGTCTCGCTCGGATCGGCCCCGAGCGCCTCGCAGGCCACCGCGAACAGCCGCGGGTCGGGCTTCTGGATGCCGTGCTCGTACGACAGGACATACGCGTCCACATACCGGTCGAGACCGTGCTCGCGGAAGACCGGGCGCAGATCCCAGCCGATGTTGCTGACCACCCCGATGCCGATCCCACGCTCGCGCAGCGCGGACAGTACCTCGGCGGCGTCGGGGTACGGCGTCCACGCGGCCGGCGTCCTGTGCCGGTCGTACAGCGCGTCGTGCAATGCCGGGTCGGGAAGCGCTACTTGGCGGGACAGCCCCGTGTAGGCCGCCCGGTGCAGTTCGGCGCTCTGGTCCCGGATCCGCCACACCTCGGTGAGTTCCTCGGGCAGTCGCTCCGGATTCGCCCCGCCGGGCAGGGCTCCCGCCACCTCCAGCGCCTTCGCCGCCTGCGCCAACTCCGGCTCCGGCAGCGTGATGTCGGCCTCGTCCAGCACGGCACGCAGCCAGGACGCGGTGGACTCGATGCGGAAGAGGGTGCCGGAGAAGTCGAACAGGACGGCCGTCATGAGCGGATCCTACGTTGGTGGACCACCACGGCCAGCGCCACCAGCATCGCCCCCAGCAGCCAGCCGCCCAGCACGTCGGAGGGCCAGTGCACGCCCAGCCAGACGCGTGTGAGGCCCACCCCGAGCACGGAGACCACCCCCACGGCCAGCGCCGTGCGCCATACGGCGCGGCCGGGGCCGTGGCGGTGCAGGAGCCACAGCAGGAGGCCGCAGACGATCGTGGCGGTCATCGCGTGACCCGAGGGGAAGGCCGCGTAACTCGCCGAGTCGACGGGGTCGGGCCAGACGGGGCGCGGGCGGTCGACCGCGGCCTTGAGCGCCTGTTGCAGCAGGCTGCCCAGGGCGCAGGTGGCCGCCAGCCACAGTGCCGTCCACCAGGCCGAGCGCCGCCATGCCAGCCACACCGCGACGGTCGCGCACACCAGACGCATCGTCCAGGGGTCCCAGACCCAGTCCGTCAGGACGCGGAAGGTGTGGGTGAGGCCGGATTCGTCGACGGCCCAGCGGTGGGTGGTGCGGGCGATGTCGCCGTCGACGCCGATCAACGGGTGCCACTTGACGGCGACCAGGGTGAGCAGCAGCGCGGAGCACACAGCGAGGGCGGCCGCGGCGCGGGTGGGCGTGCGGTGGTCCGGCGGGCGGGGCGGTGAGTCGACGGGCGGGGAATGCATGCAGCGATCCTCGCCGACCGGTGGGGCGCGAGGCCAATGCCCGGGTCGGCGCAGTCCGCCTCACAGCGTGATCAGCATCGCCACCATCGCGATCCCCATCGACAGCCGGCACGCCCGCGCCAGCTCCGGACGATCGCCCCAGCCCACGCGTCCGCCGCCGGCCGTGGCCACGACCGGCATCAGCCGGACACCGGACAGCAGCACGAATCCCGTGAAGTAGAGCAGCAGCACCCCGGTCACCAGCGGGACTCCGCCCGAACCCGCGTGCCCGGCATGGTGTCCCGGAGTGGCCGCCATCACGAGCGCCATGTAGACCATGGCCGAGGTGCCCACCAGGTGGTGCAGATGATGCTTGTTCGTCCGCGCCGCCCACAGGGCGCGCAGCGCCGCGGCGCCGAAGAGGGCCGCGCAGCCGGGCCAGGCCCATGCCGGCGGGCTGAAGGCCGCCGCCGGTACGGCCATCGCGGCCATGCCGAAACCCATCAGAGCCTCGCCGCCCGCG
Source organism: Streptomyces sp. NPDC001492 (assembly GCF_053597275.1). Taxonomy (NCBI): domain Bacteria; kingdom Bacillati; phylum Actinomycetota; class Actinomycetes; order Kitasatosporales; family Streptomycetaceae; genus Streptomyces; species Streptomyces sp. NPDC001492. Next base: position 65,106 of record NZ_JBSFHW010000009.1, read on the forward strand.
GACCGGCGCTGCTCCTCGACCGCGCTGCGCATCCGCAGCAGGCAGTAGGCCCCGGTCGCCGCGCACAGCGCGACCAGCAGCCAGCCGGGCGAAGCCGGTCCGTGCACGCGCACCTCCCCGCTCGACGGTGTCGACAGTCGGTGGTTGCCCGCAGCACGCGGCGCGCACGCAAGCGCAAGGATGTACACGGGGAGCATTCGCCGGAGCACAGCAGGTGACTGCGCCCTTCTGAATCTTTTACTGGTAAAACACCTGCTAAGCTCACGACCGTGAACCGTGTGACCCCCGCCCCCGCCCCTCCACATGCCCGCCGTCTCCCGCTGGCCGGTGTGCTGCGTGTGGGCCGCCCCGCGGACATCTGGTTCAAGCCCGCGCTGAGCGTGGTCGCCTCGGTGGCGCCGCCCAATCTGACGCTGCTGGCCCTCGGCCGGCTCGACCTGGCGATGTACACGATGGCCGGGTCGCTGTGCGCGCTGTACGCCCACCACCGCCCCTACGCCGCCCGGGCCCGCGCCCTGGCCTGGGTCGTCCTCGGCATGGTCGGCGGTCTCGCCGTCTCCCTGGTCGCCGCCTCGCTCACCGGCAGCGCCGTCGTGCTGGTCACGGTCGGCGCGCTGCTGGCCGCCCTGCAGAAGGCGCTGTGCGACGCGACCCGCATCGGCCCGCCCGGCAATGTCGTCCCGACGTTCCTCACCTCCGCGTCCCTCTTCGCCCCGCAGACCCTCGGTCAGGTCCCCGCCCATCTCGCGCCGGCGCTCGCCGCGGGCGGCTGGGCCTGGGTGGTCGGCATGGCCCCCGGGCTGCTGCGCCCGCACGGACCCGAGCGCCGGGCCACCGCGGCCGCCCTGAGGGCCGCTGCCACCTACGCCGTCACCCGCGGCACCGGCGCCGGCCACGCCCGGACCCGTGCCGCGGCGGCCGCCGCCGTCCAGGCCGCCTGGCAGTCGCTCCTGTCCACCCGGGACACCCGCACCCGGCGCGCCCTCGAACGCCTCGTCGTCCGCGCCGAAGTGGCCCTCGCCGCCCCCGCCGACACCGACCCCGAGCGGCTGCGCACCTGGGCCGGCGAGCTGACCGGGACCGGACCCGTCCCGGAGGTCCACGACCCGGCGGCCACCGCCGAACTCCTCGGCGTGGACGCCGAACTCGCCGCCCCGCCCCGCCCGTTGGGGCAGCGGCTCGGCCCGCTCGCCCCGATCGCCGTACGCACCGCCCTGGGCTGCGCCCTCGCCGGCTACACCGCCCTCGCCCTCGGGATCGGCCGCCCCTACTGGGCCCTGGTCACCGCCGCCTCCCTCTACCAGGCCAATCTCACCCTCACCTGGAGCCGGGGCGTCCAGCGCGTCGTCGGCAACCTCGTCGGCGTACTGCTCTACGCCGCTGTCGTCCCGCTCGCCCACCTCGGCCCGGCGGCTCTCGTGCTGTGCTGCCTCGCCTTCAACTTCGGCGCCGAGGCCCTGATGGGCCGCAACTACTGGCTCGGCAGCGTCTGTGTGACCCCGATGGCCCTGCTCATCACCGAGTTCACCCGCTTCCAGGAGCCCGGGCGGCTGATCACCGAGCGGGTCGTCGACACCCTCGTCGGCGCCCTGGTCGGCCTCCTCGCCGCCGTCGCCGTCACCAACCGCCGCGCAGGCGACCGCGTCGAGCAGGCACTGGCCGCCGCCGAGCGCGCCCGCGAGCACACCGCCCGCCTGCTGGCCGAGCCCGCCCCCGCACCCGCCGCGCTGGCGGCCGCCCGGCGCTCCCTCGCCGTCTCCCTGGCGGAGCTGCGCGCCACGGTCGACGCCGCGTCCGGCGAGTGGTGGCAGCGCGCCCTGCCCCAGGAGCGGGTCGTGCGCGCCGAGCAGGCCGGACACCGTACGCTCGCGGCGACGGCAAGAGCCTGCGGCTGAACCCCGGCCGGGGGCCGGCCACAGGCTGTGAGACACCAGGGACTGCACCGGAGCGCGAGAGCGGAGGGCGTACGGCCATGACGGCAGCGAACGGACGGCAGGCGGGGACGACCAGGGGCGAGGACACCGTCTCCGCGGTCGTCCGGCAGTGGCAGGCCGTCCACCCCGACCTCGACACCGGCCCGATGGAGATCATCGGCCGCATCAACCGCTGCGCCGCCCTCCTCCAGCAGGCCGAGGACGCCCCCCTGCGCCGGGCCGGCCTCAGCCGCCCCGAGTTCGACCTGCTCGGCGCGCTGCGCCGCACCGGCCACGAGCTGACCCCCGGCGAACTCGCCCGCGAGACCTTCTCCTCGGGTGCCGCCGTCACCAAACGCCTCAAGCAGCTCACCGAGCGCGGCCTGGTCGAACGCCGCGGCGACACCCGCGACCGGCGCGTCGCCCACCTCCGCCTCACGGACGCCGGCCGCGATCTCGTCGACGGCATCCTCCCCGAGCAGCTGGCCTACGAGACCTCCGTGCTGGCCGCCCTCGATCCTCCGGAGCAGGGCGAACTGGCCGGGCTGCTGGGCGAGTTGCTCCTCCGGCTCGAAGGCCGCCTGGGCGCGCTCCGCGTCTGAACGGCCGCCTCCGGAACTTTCGGAGGCCGTGTGCCCGTTGACGTGATCGACAACGACTCCCTACGTTCGACCAGGCTGCTTCGAACCACCGACTGGCGTACGACATGCCGAACGAAAGAGCGATGCTGTGACAGCCGAAACGCTCACTGTCGATCTGGGCACGGAGACCGGCCCCTTCCACGGCGGCGCGAGCGGCACGCTCTACGGCCTCTACGGCGACGGCGTGCCCAGCCGGGCCGTCGTCGAGGGCATGTACGTCCGCACGGTCACCACCAAGGCGCAGGACGGCATCCAGCACCCCGGCGCCGACGCCCTGGAGATCCTGCCGTCCTTCGTCGCGGCGGGCGGCCAGGACGTCTACGTCTACCTGACCGACATCCACCGCGGCTTCCCCTACGAGTGGCCGGGCGCCACCGGCGAGGAACGGCTCACCGCCTACCTGGCGAACATCCGCCGCCAGGTCGCACAGGGGCAGACGCTGGGCGCGCTCAAGTCCCATGTCGTGTACGTGCCGTTCAACGAGCCCGAGGGCAACATGTTCGGCACGGGGGAGTGGAGCTACGACCGGGTCTCCTGGCACACCGAGCCGGGCCCCTACTTCACGGCCTGGCAGCAGGCGTACCACCTCATCAGGGGCCTGGACCCCCAGGCGCGCATCGCCGGCCCGAACACCTGCATCCTCTATCCGGAGGTGCGCGGCTTCCTTCAGTTCGCTCGGGAGCACGGCGTGCTCCCCGACGTGATCACCTGGCACGAGCTGTCCTCGCCGGACGAGGTCCGCAGGAACGTCGCCAAGTACCGGCAGATGGAACGGGAGTTGGGGATCGGACCCCTGCCCGTCAACCTCAACGAGTACGCACACAACTACCATCTGTCCGTCCCCGGGCAGATGGTCCAGTGGATCGCAGCGATCGAGGAGTCCAAGGTCGACGCCGACATGGCGTACTGGAACATCGCAGGAAACCTCAACGACTCGGCGGTCGAGGCGGGCAAGGGGAACGGCCAGTGGTGGCTGTTCAACGCCTACGGGCAGCTGTCCGGCAACACCGTCCGGGTCACCGCACCGCACCCCAACGTCCAGTACACGCTGCAGGGCGTCGCCACCCTCGACCGGCTCAAACGGCAGGCCCGCGTGCTGTTCGGCGGCGCGAGCGGCGCCGCGGACCTCGTCCTCGAAGGCGTGGACGCGGACCTGTTCGGTGCCACCGTCCACGTACGCCTCCAGGAGATCGCCTGGAGCGGCCAGGTCGGCGCGAGCGCCCAGCCCGTGCGGCTGCTCGACGCCGAACTGCCCGTCACGGACGGCCGGGTGACGCTGACGCTCACCGACCTCGACGAGATGTCCGCCTACCAGCTGATCGTGGCCCCCGGCGGGCACGGCGCCGCGCTGCTGCCGCCCGCGGCGGGCCGGCGGCTGACCTACGAGGCCGAGGACGCCACGTACACCGGCGGCGGCTACGTCAAGCACGGCCCCGAGGGATCCCCCTCCGACGTCGACAAGTTCGCGACGTCCGGCGGCTACCACATCGGCGGCCTGCGCACCGGCTCCGACGGCGTGCTCGCCTTCGACGTCGAGGTCCCGCGGGACGGGACGTACGACCTGCGGGTCTTCGCCAACTCCCACAACCTGGCCGATCTGGTCCGCGAGAACGGCCCCACCAACGTCTTCCTGCGTGTCGACGGCAAGGACGCGCGTGAACTGCGGCTGCCGCTCGGCTACAAGTGGGCGGTGTGGGGCCACACCGACACCGAGGTCGAGCTGACCGCCGGCCCGCACCGCATCACCCTCGCCGCGCGGGACCCCGACCTCGGTACGACCAAGGGGGACGCGGTCGTCGACAAGCTGGACCTCGTGCTGCGCGACGACCAGGAGGACCTGTACGACGCCGAGTTCGCCGCCCTCGACGCGGGCGCGCAGGTGAGCTACGCCAACCTCGGCGCCTCCGGCCCCGGCACCGCCGTGCTCCCCCGAGGCGGCACCGTCACCTTCTGGGTGCACGCGGCCGACGACGGCGAGGCGACGGTCACCGTCGACCTGCTCGGCCCCGGCGAGGGTCTGCTCACGGTCAACGGCGAGGAGCTCGGACGCGTGCAGCGAGGCGCCGTCCCGCTCTTCCTGACCGGCGGCATCAACAAGGTCACCGTCACCGGGACCTCGGACCGCCTGGTCGTGGACCGGCTGCGCGTCGGCCCCTCCCGCGGGCTGCTGCCCACGGGGGTGTTCGCCGCCGAGGAAGGCATCCTGACCGGCACCGCGAGGGTGACGGGACACGCGTACGCCACCGGCGGCAAGGCCGTCGACGGCATCGGTGCCGGCCCGGACAACGCGCTCACCCTGACGGTGACCGCCGAGCGCGCCGGACGCCACGCGCTCACCATCCGCTACTCCAACGGCGAGCAGGCGCCCGCCACCCACTACAACCCCGACCCGGTCTGCCGCCACGCGGACATCTCCGTCAACGGCGCCGCCCCGCACCGCGTCCTGTTCCCCACCACCTTCCACTTCAACAACTTCTGGAACCTCTCCGTGCCCGTGACCCTGGACCAGGGCACCAACACGCTCACCTTCACCGCCGACGAACTCCCCGACTTCGACGGCCACACCAAGAACGCATACGGCCAGCGCTCGGCGTACGCCCCGGTCATCGACCAGGTCACGGTGACCGCGCTCACTCAAGGGGCCCTGTCGTGACGGGCACAAGAAAGGGGTCCGATGCTGGAGTTCACCTTCGCCGGCCGAGTGATCGAGTGGCGCGGCCCGGCGCCCTACTACTACCTGCCCGTGCCCGACGAGGAGTCCGCGGACATCCGTGAGGTCGCGGCGCAGGCCAGCTACGGCTGGGGCGTGATCCCCGTGGCCGCGCGGATCGGCGAGGTCGACTTCGAGACCTCGCTGTTCCCCAAGGACGGCGGCTACCTGCTGCCGCTGAAGGCCGCTGTCCGGGGGCCCCGGCAGATCACCGTCGGCGACGAGATCACCGTCGAGATGACCGTCCGGCTCCCGCACTGATCAGTGCTCGTCGCCCGCCCGGTACACGCCGAACACCGCGGCCTGCGGATCCCGCAACACCGCGATGCGCGGCCCGTCCGGCACCGACGTGGGCTCCATGAGGACGGTGCCGCCCGCCTGTGCCGCCGTGGCCGCGCAGGCGTCCACGTCGGCCACCGCGAAGTACGGCAGCCAGTGCGGCGGCACCTCGGGCGGGAACTTCTCGTCCATGCGCACCATGCCGCCGAAGTCCGCGCCGTCGATGCCCCATTGCGGGTAGCGCTCGGAAGGGCTGACGCTCCAGCCGAACACCGTCGTGTAGAAGCTCTCCGCCCGCTCGGGCGCGCGGGTCAGCAGTTCGACCCAGCCCAGGGAGCCGGGTGCGTTGAACAGTCCGGCACCCGGGAAGGCCCGCGCCTGCCACAACTGGAAAGCGGCACCCGCCGGATCGAGCGCCACCGCGAAACGGCCCAGGTCGAACACGTCCATCGGGCCCAGCAGTACCGTCCCGCCGGCCGCGGTCACCTCCGCGGCGGCTGCATCCGCGTCCGCCACCGCGAACGACACGTTCCACGCGACGGGCTGCGACTCCTGGTACAGCGGGGTCAGCGCGGCGACCGCGACGTCCCCGAGGTGCGCGACCGTGTATCCGCCCGCCTCCTGACGCGGATCCGTCTCGCTGCGCCAGCCGAACAGCTCCGCGTAGAACCGCTTGGCCGCCGCCAGGTCGCTGGTCCCGAGCTCGGTCCAGCAGGGCCCGCCGGTCACCGGCTTGTCGAGCTTCATGGTGTCCTTCCGAAGCCTTGGGCGAACAATGGCCCCTCCAGCACGCTAAGCCCGGCCCCGCCCGGTGGCCATCCGGCCGAACCCCTCGCGCCCGGCGCCGCCCCCGACGTACCCTCGGCCACGTACCGCACCGCATGGCGGCCTCCAGCCCACATCCTTGCCCCGGAGGTCTCCGCATGCCCGCGCCCACGGTGCGCCCCTTCCGCCGCGACGACCGCGACCAGCTCACCGACCTGATCAACGCACATGTCGCCGCCGTCGTCCCCGGTGTCTCCGTCTCGGTGAACACCGTCCTCAGCGACCTGGAGCGACAGCCCGGCGAGTTCATCACCGACCCCTGGGTCGCCGAACGCGTCACCCTCGTCGCCGAGCAGCGCCGGCACGTCGTGGCCGCCGCACACCTGCTGCGCTACCGCTCCGGCGCGGAGGTCGGCGACCACTACCGGGACGCCGGTGAGATCGACTGGTTCGTGTGCCGGCCACCGGCCTCCTTCTGGCCGGACGCCGAGGTGGCCGCGGACCGGCTGATGGCCGCGTGCCTGGCCCAGTTCGCCCGCTGGGACGTACGCGTCCGGTACGCCGACGGCGCCCTCCCGGCCCCCATTGTCTACGGCCTGCCCCGCAACTGGCCGCACATCCGCGCCGTCTACGAACGCTCGGGCTTCCGGCACGTCGGAGACACCGAGGTCGTCCTGATCGCCCGGGTGGCCGACCTGCCGGCCCTCGAACCCCGGCCAGGCGTGAGGTTCGAGCGGTCGCTGGGGGAGTGCGGCACCCGTTTCACCGCCTGCGCCGACGCACGCGCCGCGGGCTTCATCGAGGTCGACACCGCCCTGTCCCGCCCCGAACGGCAGGCCCGCGCGGCAGGCCTTGCCGACATCGGCAACCTGCACATCGATCCGGCCTTCCACGGCGAGGGCCTGGAGCGACAGCTGCTCGCCCAGGCCGCGGACTGGCTGCGCCTGTGCGGCACGGACCGCCTCTTCGCCTACGAGCCGGCCGACGACGAGGAAGCCGTCGACCTCCTGCTCGCTTCGGGTTTCCGGGAGCTGACCCGTACCGACAGGCGCTGGGAACACCGCCCGCGTCGAACTCACCGGGCCGGGATACAACCGAACTGAAATTCCGGACACAAGGGTCGATAATTTTCTTCAGGTCTGCGGAGGGTGGACGACATTGATCCGCGTGCTTCTCGTCGAGAACACCCGCCTCGTGCGGGGAGCCTTCGCCGCCCTTCTCTCCCGCGAGGACGACATCGAGGTCGTCGCGGAGTCCGCAGGCGACGGCGAGGTGCTGGCGCGGGCGCTGCTGTGCCGCCCCGACGTGGCCGTGATCGACGTCGACTCCGAGGAGGGCGAGGAACTCGCCGCGCGGGGCGAGCTGAAGCGGCGACTGCCCGAGTGCCGGGTGCTGCTCATGATGGCCTCGCCCACACCGGCGCGGCTGCGGCGGATGCTCGATCTGCGGGCCGCCGGGGTGATCAGTACGAACGCCCCGGCGGACCGGCTGGTCCACGGCATCCGCAAGCTGGTCAGGGGGCAGCGCTTCATCGACCCCGAGTTCGCGCTGGCCGCGCTGGAGGCGGGAGCGAACCCGCTGACCCCGCGGGACGTGGAGATCCTGCGGCTGACCGCCGATGGCATCCCCGCACGGGAGGTCGCCGAGCGGCTGTCCTTGTCCGTGGCCACGGTCCGCAACCACCTGTCGGCGATCACCAGGAAGATCGGGGGACGCACCCGGATCGACGCCATCCGGATCGCGAGGGAGTCGGGCTGGATGTGACCATCGCCCCGAGCGGTGCCCGGTTCGGTCGCGCCGCGCCCCAGTGGCCCACCAGGTCCCGGTAGAGCGCAGATTCGGTCCGCGGCTCGTCGTACGCGCCGAGGTCGATCCGTGCGCCGTCCATCACCAGGACCCGGTCGGCCCGCAGCGCCGAGCTGATGCGGTGGGCGACGACGACCAGGGTGCCGGGGCGGCGGCCGGATCGAGCTGACAGGTCGCCTCGTCCAGGAGGGAAAGCCGGGGCGCCGGAAGCAGGGCGCGGGCGCCAGGGCGAGCAGCTGACGCTCGCCGGCGGGGGTCAGGGGCGCGTCGTAGCCGCCCAGGCGCTCGACGAGCGGCATCGCCCCCACCGAGCGCACCGCGCCGTCCGCGAGCCAAAGCACGAGGCGCGGCCGCGCAGGCTCGGTGCGTCACGACGAGCCGGGTACGCTCGGCGAGCACTTGGCTGATGTGGTGCTCGGTCACGGTGTGCAGGCTTGCCGCGGCGTCGTCGAGCACGGGCACCTGCCGGGACGGGTGGAACGCGCGGGCCGGCCCGATCCGCTGAGCGCGTCGCACCCACCGAGCGCACCGCGCCGTCCGCGAGCCAGAGCACGAGGCGCGGCCGCGCAGGCTCGGTGCGTCACGACGAGCCGGGTACGCTCGGCGAGCGCGCCGGTGAGCACTTGGCTGAGGTGGTGTTCGGTCACGGTGTCCAGGCTTGCCGCGGCGTCTTCGAGCACGGGCACCTGCCGGGACGGGTGGAACGCGCGGGCCGGCCCGATCCGCTGAGCGCGTCGCACCCACCGAGCGCACCGCGCCGTCCGCGAGCCAGAGCACGAGGCGCGGCCGCGCAGGCTCGGTGCGTCACGACGAGCCGGGTACGCTCGGCGAGCGCGCCGGTGAGCACTTGGCTGAGGTGGTGTTCGGTCACGGTGTCCAGGCTTGCCGCGGCGTCTTCGAGCACGGGCACCCGCCGGGACGGGTGGAACGCGCGGGCCGGCCCGTTCCGCTGCGCCTCGCCGCCGGAGACGGGGGGCTCGGCGACGCGGCTGGCCTGGCCCGCCGGCATGTGAGGGATGAACGCGTCGGCCCGCGCCGTCGGCTCCTCGTCGCAAGTCGCCCGCGCCCCGGAGCCGATGGCGTCGGCGAAGGTCTCACCGAGCAGCACCGGGTGTTCGAAGGCGTACGCCACCGCCCGCCTGAGCTCGTCACGGCGAAGGCGGCGCAGCGGTACGCCGTCGAGCAGTACCTCGCCCCGGTCCGGGTGGACGAGACGCCCGGCCAGCGCGGCCGGCAGCGACTTACCGGCCCCGGAGCGCCCCACGACGGCGACGAGAGCGCCGCCGGGGACGACCAGACTGAGGTTCCTGAGCAGGGGACCGCCCGTCCCCAGCATGGTCACCTGCCGGAACTCCAGCCTTCCGGGGCCTTCGGGGAGGCTTTCGTGACCATGGGCCACGGGGGGTGGGGCCAGCCCTTCGGTGATCCGCCGCACCGTCGTACGGGCCCGGGCCAGCTGGTTCACCGACGACAACAGGCTGCTGATCCCGAGCGCCATGGACGTACTTCTCGACGAGGAAGTGGTGGCCGCCCAGGACGAAGTGGTCGAGCAGGGCGGGCACGCAGTCGAGCCCGTGCAGCCGCTCCAGGGCCTCCCGCTCGTAGCGCTGCCGGGTGACCGCGTCCGCGCCGTGCATGGTGAGTCCCGCGTACGGCCGGGCCTCCTTGAGCATGACCGGCTGCCCCGTCCGCCGGTCGCCACCGTGGTACGGGCCGCCGCCGTTGAAGTAGTGCAGGGCGCTCTCGATCCGGTACGGCAGGCCGGCGACGGTCGTGCCCGCCCGGGCGGCCGCATGGGGTGCGAGAACGGCGGGCAGCCGCACCCGGGCGGGAGGACGGAACGTCGGACCGCGCACATCGGGCACCAGCCCGCCGGAGAGGTCCTCGATCGCCGGCACCGTCGCCCCGTCGGGCGAGTCGCACGGCCGGTGGGCGAATCCGCCGTGGCGGACGTGGGCCCCCAGCGCGGCGAGGACGACCGCGAGCCGGTCCTCGTCGGCCGGGTGGACCGTCACGAACTCGATGTCGAGGCACGCAGACACATGGATCTTCCAGCCCTGCGGGGGGAGTTCGGCGCCCTCGGGGCCGGAGACCACCCACTCTCCGAACCCGGAGCGCTGCCACCCGTCGGGGGCCGGACGGCGGGTCTGGGCGAAGTCGCCGAGCTGTTCCCGGGCACGGCCGGGCGCTTCGTAGAAGTGGGGATCCAGGAGGCAGTGGGCCTCGTCACGCATGTCCACGGGGTTGCTCCTGTGCTCCGTAGAGCAATCTGGCGTTGTGGGGAACGTTCACCCGGAATCACTCACGAGCATTCCAGAGTCGGCCGCCGTGGCATACCACTGTTCGTCACGCGTACGGCGTGAAGTTGTCTCCCCGGACCGTGAACCCCTCCCTGCGGACCGGGAGAAACGGCGCTACCGGGGCCGCCTCGTTCCGGGCGCTCAGATCCCCGGCCGGTAGCGGATCGGATGGTCCGCCGGCACCTCCACCAGCACGATCCGTGTCCCGTCCGGATCCGCGATCCACATCTCGACCAGCCCCCACGGCTCCCGCACCGGCTCCCGCACGATCTCGACGCCCTTGGCCCGCAGCTCCTCGTGCGCCGCTGCCACGTCCTCGACCTGCAGCCACAACCGGACGGCGGGGGAGGCGGGGGTCTCGGAGCGGCCCGAGACCTCCAGGAAGCCGCCGCCGAGGAAGTAGACCGTGCCGCGCTGCGGCCCCGTGCCGAACTCGCGGTAGACGGCGAGGCCCAACTGATCGCCGTAGAACGTGCGGGAGCGCTCGGGATCGCTCGGCCGGAGAAGGGTCCGGCTGCTGAGAACGTGCACCATGCATACGGAGCCTAGTGGCAGGGTTACCCTCGTCCCTGCCCGTGCCGAGCCGGAAACCGGAGTGACACCCATGGAGACCACCGCCGACGGACTGACCTTCCGCGACGCCACCGACGCCGACGTCGACGTGCTGGTCGCGCTGATCGAGTCGGCGTACCGCGGGGACTCCAGCCGGGCCGGGTGGACCACCGAGGCGGACATCCTGCAAGGGCAGCGCACCGACCCCGAGGGCGTGCTCGCCGTCATCAAGTCGCCCGACAGCCGGCTGCTGACGGTCGAGCGGGACGGTACCGTCGTCGCCTGCTGCCAGCTCGAACACCGAGGGGAACACGCCTACTTCGGGATGTTCGCGGTCAGCCCGCGACTGCAGGGCGAGGGCCTCGGCAAGGTGATCATCACGGAGGCGGAGCGCACGGCGCGCGAGAGCTGGGGCGTGCGCGAGATGCACATGACCGTGATCTCCGTGCGGGCCGACCTCATCGCCTGGTACGAGCGCCGCGGCTACCGCCGTACGGGAAAGATGACCCCGTTCCCGTACGGCGACGAGCGCTTCGGCATTCCGCTCCGCGCCGACCTGCAGTTCGAGCTGCTGGTCAAGGAGCTGGTCTGATCGAGGAGCCGGTCTGAGGCTCAGGCCGTGAAGCGGCCGGTGCGCTTGATCTCCGGATAGTCGGTGGTCGCGCCGTCCAGCTGCAGCGCCCGGACGAGCCGCAGATGGTCCTGGGTGTTCACCACCCACCCGATGATCCTCAGGTCCGCCTTGCGGGCCTGCTCCACGATCTCCAGGGTGAGGCGGCGGATGTTGAGGCAGACGGTCGCGGCACCGGCCTCCACGGCGCGCTCCACGATGTCGGTGCCGTAGCGGCTGCCGATCAGCGCGGTCCGTACGCCCGGCACCAGACGCGAGACCTCGGCGATCGCCTCGTCGTGGAACGAGGACACCTCGACCCGGGCGACCAGGTCCCGTTTGAGCATGACCTCGGCCAGCGCCCGTGCCGCCGCGATGTCCTTGATCTCTGCCTGCAGCGGGGCCCGCACCGCTTCGAGGACCTCCTCGAAGACCGGGACGCGTTCGCCGCGGCCCGCGTCCAGGCCGCGCAGCTCGGCAAGGGTCTTCTCGGCGATCGGGCCGGTGCCGTCGGTCGTGCGGTCCACGTCGGTGTCGTGCATGACGACGAGGGCGCCGTCCTTGCTCAGGTGCAGATCGAGTTCGATCACGTCGAGCCCGGCGTGCTGGGCGGCGACGAAGGAACGGAGGGTGTTCTCGGGCTCGGTACCCATGACTCCGCGATGACCGATGGTAAGGAAGTTCAAGGTTCAACTCGCTTCCGTCGACGGCGGCTCGGCTCCGCGCGCGGACCGGAGCGGACGGCCGCGCGGGCAGAGCCGCAGCCTAACGGCCCCGCCCGGCGATGAACCCGCTCGTACACGGGGGATCGGCGTGCCGCCAGGGGCAGGCCTGGCCTGTACCCGTCGGGGATCACCCGGGCGTGGGCGAGTCCTTCCGGCATTGACCGATGGCCGGTTTCGACGCTCCCGAGCCGGGTAGCCGCGCCCTACCCAAATGTCTGTCGGATCGGTTTCCGGCAGGAAAAACTTCTGTGACCATGGAGAGGTGCAGGATAATCTCCCGAGGCTCCTCTTGCTGAGAGGAAGTCCGTATGTATACGGTCTCCTTACGCGAGCTTCTCCCGTGGAGGATGGGACATGACGGAAATTCTTGTGCAGGCGGCTTCGGGGGACCAGGTTCCTCCCATGACCAGGGTGGTCGAGCACCCGGCCTGGCCCGTGCTCAAGAATGCCGTGGAGCAGATCCGGCCATGGCAGTCCAAGGACGGATCGATCGACCTCGGGGCCGAAGGCGCACCCGGGCGCGCGGAGGCCGAGGCGGCCGTACGGCGTGTCGTGGCGGCCGTCGAGGAGCTCTCCCCGCTGCTCCCGCACGACGCCGACTACCACGAGGCACTGGCCAAGGACCTGCTCCGGTGGGCCGAGGGCGGCTTCGAGGTGCCCGACTTCCTGGACTCGCTGCTGGCCTTTCAGCCCGCCGCGAACCGCGCGGACGGCCTGCAGCACCTGGTCGTCTTCCCGATGTACACGCAGAACGGCAACCCGGACCGCAACCTGGAGGCGGTCGTGCTGCGCATGGTCTGGCCGGACTGGCTGGCCGAGCTGGAGCGCACCCGCTACGACAACCCGCTGTTCTGCGGCATCAAGTTCGAGGACTTCACGGCCGGCTACGACACCAACTCCGCCGTCCTCTTCCCGGAGACCATAGCCGTGCGTGAGGCGCCGGAACGTTTCTCCTGGGGTGGCATCTTCTGCGACCGCGAGGCTGCCCGCTTCCGTCGCGTGACCGACGCGGCCGTCGACATCCTGGGCCTCGACCTGCCCGAGGACATCGCGGCGATGGTCCACGACCAGAAGCGCTGCGAGGAGGCCTTCGTGCTGTGGGACATGGTCCATGACCGCACCCACAGCCGCGGCGACCTGCCCTTCGACCCGTTCATGATCAAGCAGCGCCAGCCGTTCTGGATGTACGGCCTCGAAGAGCTGCGCTGCGACCTCACCGCCTTCAAGGAGGCCGTGAAGCTGGAGGCCGACGGCGTCCCGCAGGCCCGTGACGTGCAGTACGCGGTGCTGTTCGACCGCATGTTCCGCTTCCCGGTCACCGGCGAGCGCGTGCGCAACTACGACGGCCTGGGCGGCCAGCTCCTCTTCGCCTACCTGCACAAGCACGACGTGATCCGCTGGACCGACAACAAGCTGCACATCGACTGGCAGCGCGCCCCGCAGGTCACCAACCAGCTGTGCGCCGAGATCGAGGACCTCTACCGGGCCGGCATCGACCGTCCGAAGCTGGTCCACTGGTTCGCCGCGTACGACCTGGTGTCGCAGTACCTCGCCCCGCACCCCGGTTCCCGCTGGGCCAAGGGCCCCGACGCCCTCGACCTGAGCCAGCCGCCGCGAAAGCTCGTCGATGACGTGCTTCCGGACGAGTTTCCCCTGAGCATGTTCTATGAGGCCCTCTCCAAGAAGCTGAAGAATGTGATCGCCTCCACCAAGGGCATCACGGCAAAGAGCGCCGAGCGAGTCGCAGCGTGAGCGACCGCAACACCAGAACCACTGCGCAGGAGGCGAAGACCATGGCGGGGAACGGAGCTCTCAGCGGTGCGGTGATCGCGGTGGCCGGAGCGGGCGGACCCGCCGGGCGCGCGGCACTGATCCGGCTCGCGGAGGCGGGGGCGACCGTCGTCGCCGCGGACAACGACCCCGAGCGGCTCGCGGAGGCCGTGGACGCGGCCCGTTACGCCTCCGGCGGCGCCACCGTGACCGGCGAGCCCGTCGACCTGCTGGACCTGGACTCCACCCGGGAGTGGGCCACCCACATCGAGAAGGAGTTCGGCCGTGTCGACGGCCTGGTCCACCTCGTGGGCGGCTGGCGCGGCAGCGAGACCTTCATCAAGACCAGCCTCGACGACTGGGACTTTCTGGAGCTGCTGCTCATCCGCACCGTGCAGCACACCTCCCTCGCCTTCTCCGAGGCGCTGCAGCGCAGCGAGCGCGGCCGCTACGTCCTGATCAGCGCGGCCGGCGCGAGCAAGCCCACCGCGGGCAACGCCGCGTACTCCGCGGCCAAGGCCGCCGCCGAGGCGTGGACCCTGGCCATGGCCGACTTCTTCCGCAAGGCGGGAGGCGCCGAGGGCCCGACGTCGGCGGCTGCGATCCTGGTGGTGAAGGCGTTGGTGCACGACGCGATGCGCGCCGAGCGACCCAATGCGAAGTTCGCGGGCTTCACGGACGTCAAGGAGCTGGCCGAGGCCATCGCCGACGTCTGGAACAAGCCCGCCGCCGAAGTGAACGGAAAGCGTCTGTGGCTGACCGAGAAGCCGTGAACCCCCCTAGGACCGACGCTCGTCGCCATCACGACCCGGAGGTCCGCGGCTTCGCCAGCGACAACTACGCCGGGGCCCACCCGGAGGTGCTCGCCGCCCTGGCCCTGGCCAACGGCGGGCACCAGGTCGCGTACGGCGAGGACGACTACACCGAGAACCTCCAGGGCATCATCCGCAGCCACTTCGGGGCCACGGCCGAGGCCTTCCCGGTCTTCAACGGCACCGGCGCGAACGTCGTCGCGCTCCAGGCGGTCACCGACCGCTGGGGCGCGGTGATCTGTGCCGAGAGCGCCCACATCAACGTCGACGAGGGCGGCGCGCCGGAGCGCATGGGCGGCCTCAAGCTGCTGACGGTCCCGACTCCGGACGGCAAGCTCACCCCCGAGCTGATCGACCGGCAGGCGTACGGCTGGGACGACGAGCACCGCGCGATGCCGCAGGTCGTCTCGATCACCCAGAGCACGGAGCTCGGCACGCTCTACACGCCGGACGAGATCCGCGCGATCTGCGAGCACGCCCACGCGCACGGCATGAAGGTGCACCTGGACGGCTCGCGGATAGCCAACGCGGCCGCGTCCCTGGACGTCCCGATGCGGACGTTCACCAACGCGGTCGGCGTCGACATCCTCTCCCTGGGCGGGACGAAGAACGGCGCACTGTTCGGCGAGGCGGTCGTCGTCATCAACCAGGACGCCGTCCGCCACATGAAGCACCTGCGCAAGCTGTCCATGCAGCTCGCCTCCAAGATGCGCTTCGTCTCGGTGCAGTTGGAGGCTCTGCTCGCCAAGGACCTGTGGCTGCGCAATGCCCGCCACGCCAACGAGATGGCCCAGCGCCTGGCCGAGGGCGTGCGCGCCGTGCACGGCGTGGAGATCCTCTACCCGGTCCAGGCCAACGGGGTGTTCGCCAGGCTCCCGCACGATGTGAGCGAACGGCTGCAGAAGCGGTTCCGCTTCTACTTCTGGGACGAGGCCGCGGGCGTGGTGCGCTGGATGTGCGCCTTCGACACCACCGAGGAGGACGTGGACGCGTTCCTCGCGGCGCTCAAGGAGGAGATGGCGCGTTAGGGCTCCGCCAAGCCTCCGCGGCGGCGGTGTCGTCCCGGGCATTGCGGCGGTATGCCATGAGGCATGGACAGGACCATCCGCAACCCGTGGACGAACGGGCTGAGCTGCGCCGGGATCCTGATGCTCGGCGCAGTGGTCCTCAGCCTCGTCGCCGAGGCCCCGGAGCCGGTGCGGCCCTTTCTCTTCCCCGCGCCGGCGGTGGCTGTGACATGGCTGGCCTGGCGCGCCCTCTTCAGTCGGCTGCGGGTGTCCCGGGACGGCATCCGCAGCCGTGGGCTGTGGCGGACCCGGTTCGTGGCGTGGGACGACCTGGTGGTGGTCGAGAGCGGGATCGACTGGTCGACGAACGGCGCCCTGTGGGAGCGCCCGGTGGCGATCCTCTTCGACGGCAGTGTCGTGAGCCTCACGGGCGTGTACGGGCTGCGCAGCGAGGGCGAGTCGCGAGTCGATCGGATCGCGAAGGACCTGAACAGGATGTGCGACGAGAGCTGAACGATGCATGAATATGCAGGGCTCTGCAAATTGATTGACTGCTGATGATCGCATTCCTATGCTCTTCAGGCATGGAGCTGATCCAGAACACCCCTGACCTGTCCGCATACTTGGCTGCTGACGAGGTCGTCGACCACGACCATCCAGTGGTACGGCAGACGGCCACCCGGCTCGCCCGGGACGTATCGGACTCGTATGCCTATGCACGGGCCGCCTTCGAGTTCGTGCGCGACACCATCCCGCACTCCCAGGACTCGGGCGACCTGCGCGTCACCTGGCGGGCCTCCGACGTACTGCGGCAGGGCACCGGCATCTGCCACGCCAAGGCCCACGCCCTCGCCGCCCTGCTGCGGGCCGAGGACATCCCCACGGCACTCTGCTACCAGAGGCTGGCGCACGACGACGGTGGCGGCCATGCCGTGCACGGGCTGATCGCCGTCCGCTTCAACGGCGCCTGGCACCGGCAGGACCCCCGCGGCAACAAACCGGGCGTCGACGCCCAGTTCTCCCTCGAGGGCGAGCGACTGGCCTGGATCCCCGATCCGCAGTCCCATGAGGTGGACTATCCGCACCTGTACGCCGAACCGCATCCGGCGGTCATCGGTGCCCTCAAGGCCGCCCCCGACCGGCCCGGTCTCTGGAAGACGCTCCCCACCGCACTCTGAGGCAGGCCGTGACGCCGGCGCACGGCCAGGTCAACAGGCCCGGCGCCGGGGAGAGTTCGGTCCGCCTGCACGGTCGCGCCCCGCACGAGGCCCCGCACATGGTTGCCTGCGCGAGATCTGCACGGCGTTCGGCTCCAAGCCCTCGCGCACCGCAACTCGGGCGAGGCGTCGGCGATGCGGGCCCTGTCGGACGCCGGCCCTCCTGGACTGGGTGACGCCAGCCAGGGGTGAGGGGGCGTCGAACATCCGACGCGGGCGAGGTCGTCCGGTGCCACGACGCCGGGGTGACCTGCCGTCGCTGGAACCTGGCGCCAGGGCCGCGCACGCGCCTCGCCGAGGACACCGTCAAGGGCATCCGTCCTGCTGGAGAAGCCCGGCCCCCGAGGCGCGGATCGCGGTCCACGCCCCAGAGCGACGATTCAGCGGGCCTCGGCCGCCTTCACCTCTTCGGGGGTCGGCGCCGTGCCGCCGAGGTGGGCGGGCATCCACCAGGTGTCGTCCGGACCCTTGGGCCGTACGGGATAGGCGCGCTGCGCCGCCTCCAGCAACTCCTGGACGCGCTCGCGCAGCCGCCGCGTGATGGCGCCCGCGTACTGGTCCTGGGGGGCCTCCACCGGCTCGCCCACCCGGATGGTGATCGGCGTGTGGCTGCGCTTGAAGTTGCGCGGGTGGCCCTTGGTCCACAGCCGCTGGGTGCCCCACAGCGCCATCGGGATGAGCGGGACGCCCGCCTCCTGGGCCATGCGCGCGGCACCCGACTTGAAGCTCTTCAGGGTGAAGGACTGCGAGATGGTCGCCTCGGGGAAGACGCCGACGATCTCGCCGGAGCGCAGCGACTGCAAGGCGTGCTGGTAAGCCGTCTCGCCCTGCTTGCGGTCCACCGGGATGTGTTTCATGCCGCGCATCAGCGGGCCGGAGATCTTGTGCCGGAACACCGACTCCTTCGCCATGAAGCGCACCAGACGCTTCTGCGGCAGGGCGGCCAGACCGTCGAAGATGAAGTCCAGATAGCTGATGTGATTGCTCACCAGCACGGCGCCGCCCGAGCGCGGAATGTTCTCCGATCCCTTCAGGTCGATCTTGAGGTCCCACACCTTGAACAACGTTTGGGCGAGACCGACGACGGGACGGTAGACAAGCTCAGCCATGGACGGGGTGGACCCTTCTCTCTGCCTGGATGGGTGCTCCCGGCGGGAAGTTACGCAGCCGTAGGTTTACGGCATTGCGCAGATCGTGCCCCAAGAACGAACGGGGGGCCAGTCCTGGCGCCGCAGAACGGCGAGATCCTCGTCACGTCCGACAACTGGTCCACCTCGGACTTTTAATGCGCCTTTACTCCGTACGGACCGTCACCCGCCGTACGAGCAGGTACATCTCGCAGCCCAGGCAGTACCCGAACGCGGCATTGAGGAACGCCGCGGCGAGCGCGGCGGCGGTCGCCGCCAGCCCCAGCCAGGTCGGGCCGAGTCCGAAACCGACCAGCCCCACGCCGGCGAAGACCAGCCCCACCGCCTGCGCGAACCGCGGCGGCTCCGGCGACTCGAACTCGGTCGGCGACCCGAGCCTGGGACGCACCACCTTGCGGAACAGCCAGCCGTACGGCGACCGGCCCACCCCGCCCGCCGCGCCCAGCGCGAACGCCAGCGTCTGCCAGGCCAGCAGCCAGGCGCTCCCGGTGATCAGCACCACCGCCAGGACGACGGTCGTCACGGCCGCCCCGAAGCGGGGGCCTCTCACATCAATGTCCATGAAGCAAGCATTCCGTATGGGAAAAGATCCGGGGAGTCGGGAATCTTTGCAGTCTCGTGAATGCTTGTGCAGGTGATGACCGGACTTGTGGTGTGCGCGGTGGTGCTCGTGGTGGCGAGCGCCTACGGAGTGACTCATCGGCAGCGGAACGGGAGGGTGCGCGTGCGCGGGCGCGACGGCGGGAAGCGGCTCGGGGTGGCCGAGTTGGGCGAGGAACTCGGTGAGCGCGCCACGCTCGTGCAGTTCTCCAGTGCCTTCTGCGCGCCCTGCCGGGCCACCCGACGCGTCCTCGGCGAGGTCGCCGACATGGTCCCCGGTGTGACCCACGTCGAGATCGACGCCGAGGACCACCTGGACCTGGTGCGCGAACTCGACATCCTCAAGACCCCGACCGTGCTGGTCCTTGACGCCGACGGCAGGGTCGTACGGCGTGCCACCGGCCAGCCGCGCAAGGCCGACGTCATCGCCGCACTGGGGGAGGCGGTTTGACGGCTGTGCTGCGGACGGTGAGGCATCTCCCATATGCCGGAACGTACTTGACTGTGCACGCCACCTATCGTCAGCCTGACCGTATGCCTACGGAACTCCTTCTCTACGGGCGGGTGCACGTCGACCTCGCCCGCACTGCGAGCGCGCGCTGTCCGAGCTGTTGAGCAGCCACGACGCCCGCCCCTCCGTGTAGAAGGACAACTCCATGACGGCCACGCCCGACCTCGGCACCCGTACCCCTCAGCTCGCCTCCCCCGACCTGTTGCGCTCCGTCTTCCGGCGGCACGCGGCGGGAGTCGCCGTGATCACCGCGCAAGGCGACTCCGGCCCGGTCGGCTTCACCGCCACCTCGCTCACCTCCGTCTCCGCCGAACCGCCGCTGCTGTCCTTCGGCATCAGCACCGGCGCCTCCAGCTGGCCGGCGATATCGACGACCGACCACATCGGCGTCCACATACTCGGCGAGCATCAGCAGGACCTGGCGGCCACCTTCGCCAAGAGCGGCGCCGACCGCTTCGGCGCGCCCACCGCCTGGCGTACGGGCCCCGAAGGCGTCCCCGTGCTCGACGACGTCCTCGCCTGGCTGGTGTGCCGGATCGTGGGCCGGGTCCCCGCGGGGGACCACCGCATCGTGCTGGCCGAGGTCGTGCTCGGCGACCCCACGGGCCCCGGCCGTCCCCTCCTCTACCACCAGGGGCATTTCAGCGGCCTGCGCGACTGACCGCCGGTCGGCTCCGCCTGCGAAGCGGTCGAGTTCCGATTACGCTGCGTTGCAAAGGTCACAGTTCAAAGCGCTTGCTTAGCGGGAACGAACTGGGTGTACTGACGAGTAATATTTCGCTCGGAGCGCGGGTCGCCCCGATCGGGATCGGCCGCTTGAGGCGCCTATGCTGCCTGAAAGAAGGCAGCACCGAAATGACGATTGCAGTAGGAGAGCCGGCGTGAGCTTGAGGATCGTTGTCACTGTGAAGTACGTGCCCGACGCCACTGGCGACCGGCACTTCGCCGATGACCTGACCGTCGACCGGGACGACGTGGACGGTCTGCTCTCCGAACTGGACGAGTACGCGGTCGAGCAGGCGCTGCAGATCTCCGAGAACTCCGACGACGACGTGGAGATCACCGTCCTGACGGTGGGCCCCGAGGATGCCAAGGACGCGCTGCGCAAGGCGCTGTCCATGGGCGCGGACAAGGCCATCCACGTGGAGGACGACGACCTGCACGGCACGGACGCGATCGGCACCTCGCTGGTGCTGGCCAAGGCGATCGAGAAGGCCGGCTACGACCTCGTGGTCTCGGGCATGGCCTCCACCGACGGCACCATGGGCGTCGTACCCGCGCTGCTCGCGGAGCGCCTGGGCGTCCCGCAGGTCACCCTGCTGTCCGAGGTCTCCGTCGAGGACGGCACGGTCAAGGGCCGCCGTGACGGCGATGCCGCCTCCGAGCAGCTGGAGGCTTCGCTTCCGGCCGTCGTGTCGGTGACCGACCAGTCGGGTGAGGCGCGCTACCCCTCCTTCAAGGGGATCATGGCGGCGAAGAAGAAGCCGGTCGAGTCGTGGGACCTGTCGGACCTGGAGATCGACGCCGAGGAGGTCGGTCTCGAGGGTGCCTACACCGTCGTGGACGCCGCGGCCCAGCGCCCGGCCCGTACCGCTGGCACGATCGTCAAGGACGAGGGCGAGGGCGGCAAGCAGCTCGCTGAGTTCCTCGCGAGCCAGAAGTTCATCTAAGGGTCACCGGCCGCTCGAGGCTCACCACCCCTTCCGCCCCTCAGACTTCGCATTCCGCAGGAGAGCAATCCCATGGCTGAAGTTCTCGTCTACGTCGACCACGTGGACGGTGCCGTCCGCAAGCCCACCCTGGAGCTGCTGACCCTGGCCCGCCGCGTCGGTGAGCCGGTCGCCGTCGCGCTGGGCAACGGCGCCGGTGACACCGCCGCCGTGCTCGCCGAGCACGGCGCCGTCAAGGTGCTGACCCACGAGGCGTCCGAGTACGCCGACTATCTGGTCGTCCCCAAGGTGGAGGCCCTGCAGGCCGCCGTCGAGGCCGTCTCCCCGGCCGCGGTGCTGGTGCCGTCCTCCGCCGAGGGCAAGGAGATCGCCGCGCGTCTGGCGCTGCGCATCGGCTCCGGCATCATCACCGACGCCGTCGACCTGGAGGCCGGTGACGAGGGCCCGGTGGCCACCCAGTCGGTGTTCGCCGCGTCCTTCACCACCAAGTCCCGTGTCGTCAAGGGCACCCCGGTCATCACCGTCAAGCCGAACTCGGCCGCGGTGGAGGCCGCCCCGGCCGCCGGCAGCGTCGAGGCCCTGAACGTCACCTTCTCGGAGAAGGCGACCGGCACCAAGGTCACCGGCCGCACCCCGCGGGAGTCGACCGGGCGTCCGGAGCTGACCGAGGCCGCGATCGTGGTCTCCGGCGGCCGCGGCGTCAACGGCGCCGAGAACTTCCCGCTCATCGAGGCCCTCGCCGACTCCCTCGGCGCGGCCGTCGGCGCCTCCCGTGCCGCGGTGGACGCGGGCTGGTACCCGCACACCAACCAGGTCGGCCAGACCGGCAAGTCCGTCTCCCCGCAGCTGTACATCGCCAACGGCATCTCCGGCGCCATCCAGCACCGGGCCGGCATGCAGACCTCGAAGACGATCGTGGCGGTCAACAAGGACCCCGAGGCCCCGATCTTCGACCTGGTGGACTACGGCGTGGTCGGCGACCTCTTCGACGTCGTGCCCCAGCTCACCGAGGAGATCAACACCCGCAAGGGCTGATCACCCGAAGGCCGGCCGAGGCCCCCGCGACTGCACGAACAGTCGCGGGGGCCTCGGCTCATTCCAGGCTGAGCGAGGCCTGTACGGGCAGATGGTCGCTCGGGAACTGGCCGTCGACGCAGAAGGTGTCCACCGAGGCACGGTGTGTCGTCACCCAGGGCGTGGTGAGGATCCAGTCGATGCGGTCGCCGTTCGGGGTGAGCCCCTTGTAGCCGTGGAAGGTCCCGTACGCGGCACTGCGGTGCGCCGCAGCGTCCCAGGTGTCGAGGAGCCCCGAGCCCACCAGCGTGTCGTAGACCGGGTTGCGGTGCGCGGCGACGTTGAAGTCGCCGGTCACCACGGCCGGGAGCGAGCGGTCCAGCTGGGCGATCCGCTGCAGCATCAGCGAGGCGCTGCGCTCGCGCGCGTACTGGCTCGCGTGGTCGAAGTGGGTGTTCAGGACGTAGAACTGCCGTCCGCCGTCGGCGAGATCGCGGAAGCGGACCCAGGTGACGATGCGGGGGAAGGCGGCGCCCCAGGTGTTCGAGCGGATGACTTCCGGGGTGTCGGAGAGCCAGAAGGTGTAGTGCTCGACGGGGGCCAGACGCCGGTTGTCGTAGAACACCGCCGTGGACTCGTCGCGGCTGCCGCCCTCGCGGCCGGTGCCGATCCAGTCGTAGGACGGGCCGAGGTCGGAGTCGATGTCGCGCAGCTGCTGGTAGAGGCCCTCCTGGGTGCCGATGACGTGGGGGTGCGCGCGACGCAGCAGCTCGCGCATCACCGGTCTGCGGTCGCTCCAGCTGTTGGGTTCCTTCGTGCTCGCGAAACGTAAGTTGAAGGTCATGACCTCGAGACCGGGTGCCCGGCGAGCCCGCGTCGCGGGGGACGGCGCGGGCGAGGCGGACGAGGCGGGGATCGCGGCGCTGGAGAGCGGCACGGTGACCGCCGCGGCCAAGGTGGCCTTGAAGCCCAGACGGCGGGTGACTCGGCGGTGGTTCGGCACTCAGGCTCCTTCGGTGGCGGCAGCCGGACGAGTCGTGCGAGGGCGAGTCGTGCGCAGGGAAGTGTCCTACCCGGGTGTGAGATGGGCGTGAACATGCCGAGATCACGGCCTTGCTCCCGGTGGACATGGTGTTGACCACCGGAAGGTGCCCAGATAACTTCATTCTACGGATTGTTGATTCCGCACAGTGGAAACCAGGAGGGTATGGGATGGGTCAGGGCCAGCAGGAGAAGGTGGCGACGAGCCTCGCAGGCGCGATCAGCGAGGAGATCAGCGCCTCCCTCGCCCCGGTCGACGCCGAACTGGAGCGCCGCTACCCGGGGGACCCCGGCACCCGCCAGCCCGTCCACACCGTCTACGTCCCCGGTGACGTCTTCGCCGCCGACACCATCCGTTCCTGGGGCGACCAGGCCCTCGCGGCCCTCGACGAACACGCCCCGGACGCCGCCTCCTTCGCCGCCGTCCTCGGCCTGTCCGACGAACTCGCCGAACCCGTCTACGCCCGCGTGCGCGCCAAGCTGGAGCGCGAGCCCATCGAGGATCTGCGCGTCGACTTCGAGGACGGCTACGGCCCCCGCCCGGACGCCGAGGAGGACGAGGCGGCGGCCCGCGCGGCCCGCCTGATCGCGGAGGCCTACGCGAAGGGGACTGCGGCCCCGTACATGGGCATCCGCATGAAGTGCATGGAGGCGCCGGTACGCGACCGGGGCATCCGCACCCTCGACATCTTCCTCAGCGGCCTGGTGGAGGCCGGCGCTCTGCCCGACGGGCTGGTCCTGACGCTGCCCAAGGTCACGTACGCCGAGCAGGTCACCGCCATGGTGCGGCTCCTTGAGGCCTTCGAGAAGGCGCGCGGGATCGAGCCCGGCCGGATCGGCTTCGAGATCCAGATCGAGACCAGCCAGTCCATCCTCGCCACCGACGGCACCGCCACCGTCGCGCGCATGATCCAGGCCGCCGAGGGCCGCGCCACCGGACTGCACTACGGCACCTTCGACTACAGCGCCTGCCTCGGCGTCTCCGCCGCCCACCAGGCCAGCGACCACCCGGCCGCCGACCACGCCAAGGCGATCATGCAGGTCGCGGCGGCGGGGACGGGCGTACGCGTCTCGGACGGCTCCACCAACGTCCTGCCGGTCGGCCCGACGGAGAAGGTCCACGACGCCTGGCGCCTGCACTACGGCCTCACCCGCCGCGCGCTCGCCCGCGCCTACTACCAGGGCTGGGACATGCATCCCGGCCACATCCCCACCCGGTACGCGGCCGTCTTCGCCTTCTACCGCGAGGGCTTCGAGCAGGCCGCCGCCCGCCTCGCGCGCTACGCCAACCGGGCCGGCGGTGACGTCATGGACGAGCCCGCCACCGCCAAGGCCCTCAGCGGCTATCTGCTGCGCGGACTGGACTGCGGTGCGCTGGACATCGCCGAGGTCGCCCGGGTGACCGGTCTGACCCGTGCCGATCTGGAGGGATTCGCGGCACCCCGGCGCGGCGACCTGACCGCGTCCGCCAAGTAGCAGACCCGTCACAGCAGTCACCACCGGCCGGCGTTGTCACCCCCGCCCCGTAGTCTGTACGGCACGCATTGATGTGTCACAGGAACGGGGCGGGCGGTGTCTTCGGGGGAGACCTCAGGCGGGAACAACCAGGGCGACGGGACCGGTCGGCTGCTGGCGGGGCGCTATCGCGTCGTGTCCCAACTCGGCCGCGGCGGCATGGGCATCGTCTGGAGAGCCGTCGACGAGGTGCTGGGCCGTGAGGTCGCCGTCAAGGAACTGCGCACCTACAGCGACGCCGACGGGCCCGAACTCGCCGACCTGCGGCTGCGGATGCAGCGCGAGGCGCGCGCGGCGGCCCGGGTGCGCCACCCCGGAGTCGTCGCCGTCCACGACGTGACCGAGGTCGACGGCCGCCCGGTCATCGTCATGGAGCTGGTCGACGGGCCGTCCCTGGAACAGGTGTTGCGCGAGCGCGGTTCCCTCGACCCGGTCGAGGCCGCCGGCATCGGCGCCAAGGTGATGGACGCGCTGGCGGCCGCCCACCGGGCCGGCGTCCTGCACCGTGATGTCAAACCCGGAAACATCCTGCTCGAAGGGTCCGGCCGGGTCGTCCTGACGGACTTCGGCATCGCGGCCATGGAGGACCCGGGCGACGGCGCGACCGCCCACCTGACCCGCAGCGGTGCCCTCGTCGGCTCCCTGGACTACCTGGCGCCCGAGCGTGCCCAGGGCGCCGAGGCGAGCCCGGCCTCGGACGTCTGGGCCCTGGGAGCCACGCTCTACGCGGCCGTCGAGGGCTCCTCGCCCTTCCGCCGCACCTCGACGTACTCCACGCTCACGGCGATCGTCACCGAGCCCCTCCCGGAGCCGGAGCGAGCGGGCCCGCTCACCCCCGTACTCCAGCAACTGCTGGACAAGCGGCCCGAGACCCGCCCGGAGGCCGAACAGGGACGCGCCCTGCTGCAGGCGGTGGCGGACGCGGGCGGCACGGACACACCGACGACGACCCTGCGCGACCACGCGCCACCGCGCACTGAGACGGAACCGGACGTCCCTTCGCTGCCGCCCGGGTTCCTGATGCCGGGAGCCGCGCAGGGGAAGGCGCCAGTGACGCGGGGTGCCGCTCCCAGCGAGCAGCGCGGACCGGCGGCACCCGCCCCCGACCCGGCCGGACGGCACGACCAGGCGGCGCCCGGGACCACCCCCGCGCCGCACGCCGTACACGTGACGCCGGGCTTCGGCCCGCCCGCGCCGCACCACCCGGCACCGGACCTGGCGACGGCGCCCACCGGGCCCATATCCTCCTCGGCCTCCCCGCGCCGCAAGGGCCGCGCCCTGCTCGCCGCCGCGGCCGTCACCGTCGTCCTCGCGGCGGCCGGCGGCACCGTCGCCCTGCTGAACGCGCGGAACACGGAAGCGAACACGCGCCCCTCCGCGTCCCGTTCGGATGCCCAGGCGTCCGCCTCCGACCGCACCGACGCCGACCACTCGGACGGCCCCGAGCCGACGGAACAGGGCGACAAGAAGACCCCGGCACCGACGAAGACCGCCGGCCGGAAGGGCGGGGCCACACCCACGAGCCGGGCCTCTTCCTCGTCCACGGCGAAGTCGCCGGGCGGCGGCACCACAGGGGGCGGTACCTCGGGTGGCACTTCGTCAGGCGGCACCACCGGCGGCGGCAGCGGCGGTACGACGGGTGGCGGGGGCGCGACCACCGCGGCACCGGCCTGCACCTCCACGGGCGGCGGCAAGTACGACTGCACGGTCTGGCGCACCGCCAAGTCCTACACGGCCTCTGGCACCGAGGTCGGCGTCCTCGGCTCGGGTACCAACTACTTCTACTGCCAGCAGAACCTGGGCCGGCGCGAGACCTACGGCCAGTGGACCAACGTCTGGTGGGCGAAGACGGACGACGACAGCGGCAACACCAACGTCTACGTCAGCGACGTCTACATCAAGGGCGGCGACAACGACCAGCCGATCCCCGGACTCCCGGTCTGCTGACGCCCGCCACCCCCGCCACGCTCACCCGTCCGCCACGTACCGTTCCAGCCCCGACTCCGTCACCAGCTTCTCGTGGGCGAACACCCGGGTGCCCCGCTCGCACAGCGCGGCGTCGGCACGCGCCCGGGTGCAGAACTCCTCGGGTGTGACACCGAACAGCTCCCTCAACCGGGCCGAACGGATGAGGAGTTCGGTGAGCAGCGCCCGCTGAGCGACCGGCCTGCGCGGCGCCCCCGAGCCGTTGCGCAGGACACCGCGGCGGTTGACGTAGATGTACGCGCCGGGCAGCCGCGTCCCGTCCTCCAACTCGATCCGGACCTGCGGCTCCTGCAGCCAGGCGCGCCGGAAGTTGCCGTACCGCAGCGGCACGCCCTCGCTCGCGTCGATCATCGCGAGTTGCCCGGCATCCAGCCAGGTCACGAACAACTCCCGCAGGGTGCCGGGCGCCTCGACCGGTGACGCGGACACATAGCCCAGGCGGCTGACGTGCGCGGAGACGCCCACGTCGATGCCGGTGACCCGGGCGCGCACCATCGGGACGGGCGAGGTGATCCCGGACTCGTCCATTTTGTGGCGCAGCTGGCCCGGGCAGGCGTTGGAGCCGACCGCCACCACGGGGACGCGGTCCTCGTGCACCAGGCGGTCGAGGGGCAGGAACCGGTCGCCGTCGAGGAGCCCGGACCGCGTGGGCCAGGCACCCGGGTAGAGCAGCGGTTGGTCACGCGGGGCCACTGCGAGGCCCAGCGCTTCGAGGCGGTGGTCCGCTTCGCCGTCCATGGCGGCTCACTCCGCCGGCGGCAGCTCGCCCGAACCGCGGGTGATCAGCCGGGTCGGCAGCTCGATGCGCTCCGGGGTGAGCAGCGTGCCGTCCAGCTGGCGGAAGAGGCGGTCGGCGGCGGTGCGCCCGAGGGCTGCCGCGTCCTGGGCGACGACGGTGACACCCGGCTGCAGCAGATCGGCGAGCTCGAAGTCGTCGAAGCCGACCAGGGCGACGCGGCGGGGCTGTTCGGCAAGGACCCGGACCACGGTGACCGTCACGCGGTTGTTGCCCGCGAAGACCGCGGTGACCGGGGCGGGGCCGGAGAGCATGTCCTCGGCGGCCTTGCGCACTCGCTGCGGGTCCGTGACGCCCAGGGACATCCAGGAGTCCTCGACCGGGATGCCCGCGTCCTCCATGGCAGCCCGGTAGCCCCGCAGGCGCTCGGCGGCCGTGTGGATGCGGGGCATGTCGCCGATGAAGCCGATCCTGCGGTGGCCGTGGGCGATGAGATGGGCGACGCCGTCGCGGGCGCCGCCGTGGTTGTCGGACAGGACGACATCGGCGTCGATCTTCCCGGCGGGCCGGTCGACGAACACCGTGGCGACGCCCGCCCTGATCTCGGGCTCCAGATAGCGGTGGTCGTCACCGGCCGGAATGATCACCAGGCCGTCCACCCGTCGCGCGCACAGGGCCAGCGCCAGCTCCTGCTCGCGATCGGGGTCCTCCGCGCTGGAGCCGTTGATCAGCAGGGCGCCGTGCGCACGGGCCACCTCCTCGACCGCGCGGCTGAGGGGGCCGTAGAACGGGTCGGCGAGGTCCTCCAGGACCAGGCCGATGCTGGCGGTGCGGCCCTTGCGCAGCACACGCGCGCTGTCGTTGCGGCGGAAGCCGAGCGCGTCGATGGCCTCCTGGACGCGGCGCTCCGTCTCGGGGGTGACGCCGGGCTCGCCGTTGACCACGCGGGAGACGGTCTTCAGGCCGACTCCGGCGCGCGCCGCCACGTCCTTCATGGTGGGACGGTTGCCGTAACGCGTTGCGGAGAGGGGGGCTGTTCGGCGAGCGGTCTCGGGCACGATGCGCTGTCCTGTCCTGTCTCGTCCACGGGTCTCGTCCGCGGGTCTCGTCCACGGGGATGCGTCGGACCATGAGTTTGTATGAGGATGTGGCGTCGAGCATAGAGCCTGGACAACGTTGTCATATGCACGAGAGACTGTCCATCGCAATCTCCGGCCTGCGCCCCCACCGTCAGACCGGCCCGCCCATCTCCGTAGTTGAAGGGGGAACTTCCCCTGTTCGACGGGGATCCGATGGTTTTCGGGGAGATCCGACACTGATGCACACCGACCTCGTGGCAGCGCTCGACATCGGCGGTACCAAGATCGCCGGAGCGCTGGTGGACGGCCACGGCCAGATCGTGGTGCGCGCTCAGCGTGCGACGCCCGCGCAGCAGGACGGCGAGACCGTGATGGGTGCCGTGCGGGAGGTCCTCGGCGAGCTGACCGCCGCACCCCTGTGGGGCCGCGCCACGGCGCTCGGGATCGGCAGCGCCGGCCCGGTGGACGCCTCCGCGGGCACGGTGAGCCCGGTGAACGTGCCGGGCTGGCGCGACTTCCCGCTCGTACGGCGGGTCCAGGACGAGGCCGGGGGGCTCCCGGTCGAGCTGATCGGTGACGGCGTGGCGATCACCGCGGCCGAGCACTGGCAGGGCGCCGCCCGCGGTCACGACAACGCGCTGTGCATGGTGGTCTCCACGGGGGTGGGCGGCGGCCTTGTTCTGAACGGCCAGCTGCACCCCGGCCCCACCGGCAACGCGGGCCACATCGGCCACATCAGTGTCGATCTGGACGGCGACCTCTGCCCCTGCGGCTCGCGCGGCTGCGTCGAACGCATCGCGAGCGGCCCCAACATCGCCCGCCGCGCCCTGGAGAACGGCTGGCGGCCCGGCCCCGACGGGGACACCTCCGCGGCCGCGGTGGCCGCCGCCGCCCGCGCCGGTGACCTGGTCGCTCTCGCTTCCTTCGAGCGCGCGGCCCAGGCACTGGCCGCGGGCATCGCGGCCACCGCCACGCTCGTCGAGATCGACATCGCGGTGATCGGCGGGGGAGTGGGCAAGGCGGGCGACGTGCTGTTCACCCCGTTGCGCAAGGCCCTCGGCGACTACGCGACGCTGTCCTTCGTGCAGCGCCTGGAGATCACGCCGGCTCAGATGGGCACGGACGCCGGGCTGGTCGGGGCGGCCGCGGCCGCGCTCGCCAAGCGGGCGGACGCGGCCGCGGTCTGAGGGGCGGGTGGACAACGGGCTGCCGGGCCCCGCGGAGCGGGCTCAGCAGGTCAACTGCGCGTCGGCCCAGTCCGCATGGTCCGAGTCGATGCCGTCGCCGCCGTCGGTGACGACCAGGCGGACCACCTGGGCGCCGGTCACATCGGCGGTGAGCGGCTGGGCGGGCATCGCGTTGGTCAGGACACCGGTCGAGGCGACCTTGGTGCCGTCGGCCCAGACCTCGAAGGCGACGGTGCCGTTCGCGCCCTTCTCGTCGTCGACGCCGACATCGGCGGTGACCGTCCTGCACGCCTTGCCGGTGTAGTACTCGACGGCGCTCTCCGCGTGGACGCCGAGTCCCTTGCCGTACACCACTCCGCCGAGGGTGAGGGGGTGACCGTCGCCCGCGGCGCTCTCCCCGTTGCTGGTGTTGCGCTCGACCGGCCCATAGCCGTTCGTCGCCGACAGCCACGGCAGGTCGCCCAGTCCTGACGTCCCCGAGGGCGGCGGCACGACGACGGACGCGGTCAGCGGGACCGTGCTGTCGACGCGGTCACCGCTCGCCGAACGGTAACTCGCCTTGAGGGTCAGCTCGTACGACCCCGTCGGCGTCCCCGCCGGGGCGGTGAGCGACCACGTGGTGCGCAGGGAGCGGCCCGAGGGCAGCGAGGCGGCCGTGGTCCGTGAGGTCGCCTCGACCGCCCAGCCCTGGGGCCCGGTCAGCGAGACGGACACGCGCCGGGCGGGCGTACGGCCCAGGTCGGTGACGGTCGACGTCAGCGCGGCCGCCTTGCCCGCCTCGACCAACGGGCTGCCGTCCGGGCCGAGTTCGACGGCGGGCGGGTGCGCTGCCCACTTGGGGTCGGCGAAGACCCGTACCAGGACCGTGCCGTGCGCCGGAACGGTTGCCGAGACGGTGCCTGCGGTGTTGTAGCTCTTGTGCTGCCACAGGTCGCGCAGGGTGTAGGCGTCGGCGGCGGGCAGGCCCACGGCCTGGGCGGTCGTGCTGATGCGCTGGGCGGTTCCCGACTCGTTGAAGAGGGCCACCGCGCGGCTGCCGTCCTTCATCTCCTTGGCGACGACCCAGCGCCCGCCCTGGGAGGAGACGACCGTGCCCTGCTTGCCCAGCGGGTCCTGGTCGACGGCGACGACCTCCTTGTTGTCGAGGATGTCGAAGGTCGCCTGGGAGGCCCTGCGCAGATCGGAGCCGATGAGGAGCGGGGCGGCCATGATCGACCACATCGAGAAGTGCGAGCGGTACTCGGTGTCCGTCATACCGCCGTTGCCGACCTCCAGCATGTCGGGGTCGTTCCAGTGCCCGGGGCCCGCGTACGGCGCGAGTGGCAGGTTCTTCTTGAGGATGGAGAGCATCGAACCCCAGTTGTCGCTGATGTCGCCCGTCGTACGCCACAGGTGGCCCACGTCGGCCGCCCATTCCCAGGGTTTGTTCTGGCCCCATTCGCAGATGCTGTAGACGATCGGCCGACCGGTCGCCTTGAGTGCGTCGCGCATGGTCGTGTAGCGCAACTTGGCGTCCACACCTTGGTTGTTGCAGTTGTCGTACTTGACGTAGTCCACGCCCCAGTCCGCGAACTGCCCGGCGTCGCTGTACTCGTGACCCAGCGCGCCCGGGAATCCGGCGCTGTCGCAGGTCTTCGTGCCCGCGCTGGTGTAGATGCCGAGTTTGAGGCCCTTGGCGTGCACATAGTCGGCAACTGCCTTGATTCCGTTGGGGAAGCGGACCGGGTCCGGTACGAGCTTGCCGTTCGCGTCCCGGGCCGGCAGGGCCCAGCAGTCGTCGAGGTTGACGTACTGGTACCCGGCGTCCTTGAGGCCTTTCTGGACGAAGATGTCCGCGATGCCCTCGACCATGGACTCGTTGAACTCGGCACGGCAGTGCGTGGAGTTCCAGTTGTTGAAGCCCATCGGCGGGGTGAGGGCGAGGCCGTCGGCCAGGGCGGGGGCGGCGGGCGCTGCGGTGGCCGCCGCCATGGCGGGCGCGGAGAGTCCGGCGGCGCCCAGCAGTCCTGCGGCGAGCGCTCCGACCACTCTTCGGCGGGTTGTGCGGGTGGGAAGGTGACGCATCGTTACGTTCCTCCGAGCACACGAAAGGTGGGATGACATCATGTCCGCGTCATTGCTGCGCGATTACGTTAGAACGTGTCGGACTCTGTTGGTAGAGGCCAGGTAGCGGTTGTTCGATATTCCCTCGGGACTCTTGTCGTCGCGGCCGCACGGTGATCGTTTGACCTGTTGGTCCAGTCCGGAGCTGGGGCAGGTCATCGGATGTACTTGCGGAGCGCGGGAAATTTTGAACGCGTTCAAGTTTTTCGGTTAGGCTTCCGTCATACGAAGGGGGAAGCCTGATGAAGATCGTCATTCCCGGCGGAACAGGGCAGGTCGGCACGGTCCTGAGGCGCGCGCTGACAGCCGCCGGTCACGAGGTCGTGATCCTCACCCGGCGGCCGGTGCGCCAGGGCGAGGTCCGATGGGACGGGGAGCACCTGGGCCCCTGGGCCGAGGAGATCACCGGCAGCGACGTCGTGATCAACCTGGCGGGGCGCAGTGTCAGCTGCCGGTACACCCCGGCCAACCTGAAGGCCATGATGGACTCCCGGGTGAACTCGGCCCGGGTCGTCGGCGAGGCGATCGCGGCGGCCGCGCAGCCGCCCCGCGTCTGGCTCCAGATGAGTACGGCCACGGTCTACGCCCACCGCTTCGACGCGCCCAACGACGAGACGACCGGCGAGATCGGCGGCAGCGAGCCGGACGTCCCCGGCTACTGGGCCTACAGCGTGGAGATCGCCAGGAACTGGGAGCGGGCGCTGGAGGACGCCGACACGCCCCACACCCGGAAGGTCGCCCTGCGCTCCGCCATGGTGATGAGCCCGGATCGCGGCGGAGTCTTCGACGTCCTGCTGTGGCTGGCGCGGCTCGGCCTCGGCGGCCCGGTCGCGGGCGGTGCCCAGTACGTCTCCTGGATCCACGAGCGCGACTTCGTCCGCGCGGTGGAGTTCCTCCTCGACCGGGACGACCTCGCCGGGCCGGTGAACCTCGCCGCTCCAGGGCCGCTGCCGCACCGCGCCTTCATGCGGGCCCTGCGCACTGCCTGGGGCATGCCGGTCGGACTGCCCGCCACGCGCTGGATGGCGGAACTCGGCGCCTTCGCCCTGCGCTCGGACACCGAACTCCTGCTGAAGAGCCGCCGGGTCGTCCCCGGCCGCCTGCGCGAAGCGGGCTTCGCCTTCGAGTACGCCCGGTGGCCCGAGGCCGCCGCCGACCTGGTACGCCAGGTGCGCGACGGACGTGGGCGTGACCCGCGGGCGGTTTCACAGTTGAACCGGGCATGAAGAAGCGCAGCATGCTCGCCATCGCCTCCCTCGCCACCGGGTTCGTGGTCGCCGCCATCAGCCCCTCGCAACACGCCGACCACCAGGTGCTCGGTGATCACCAGACGCTCGGCGACCTGGGCGTCGAGGACACCGTCGGCACGGTCACCCACACCACCGGCGAGGAGGGCCTCGCCGGCCCCGGCAAGACCCTCGGCCAGTAGCGCCGGCGCGGTCGAGGCCGGATCGCGGCGCCGGTGCCCCTGTAGCAGGGGCACCGGCGCCCCCTTTTGTGCGCCCTCAACTGGGGCTGGTTTCCGTGGCAGGGTGGAGCGGGCAAGCCTCAGGGGGCCAATAGAAGAGGGGGACCTGTGACCGTCGTCTGGATCAACGGCGCGTTCGGTGCGGGGAAGACCACCACCGCACGGGAACTGATCGAGCTGATCCCGAACAGCACGCTCTTCGACCCCGAGGTGATCGGCGCGGCGCTCACGCACCTGCTGCCGCCCAAACACCTCGCCGAGGTCGGCGACTACCAGGACCTGCCGATCTGGCGACGTCTCGTGATCGACACGGCGGCCGCGATGCTCGCCGAACTGGGCGGAACCCTGGTGGTTCCGATGACCCTGCTGCGCCAGGAGTACCGCGACGAGATCTTCGGCGGCCTCGCGGCACGCCGTATCTCCGTCCGGCATGTCCTCCTCGCTCCGGCGGAAACGATCCTGCGGGAGCGAATAGCCGGCCGGGAGGTGCCGCCCGACCTGCCGGACGGCGAGATGCGGGTACGGCAGTGGTCGTACGACCACATCGAGCCGTACCGTGCCGCGCTCGCCTCCTGGCTCACCGCCGATGCCTATCCCGTCGACACCGGGGCCCTCAGTCCATATGAGAGTGCGCTCCGCATAGCCGAGGCCGTCAGCACGGGAGAGGTGGTGGTGTGTGACATAGTGCAAACCCCCGAACCCACCGCCGAGACGCTCGCCGCCGGCGTTCTCCTCTTCGACGAGCAGGACCGCGTCCTCCTCGTCGACCCCACCTACAAGGCCGGCTGGGAGTTCCCCGGCGGTGTCGTCGAACCCGGCGAGGCGCCCGCGCGCGCCGGCATGCGCGAGGTCGTCGAGGAGACCGGCATCCACCTCGACGAGGTCCCCCGCCTTCTGGTCGTCGACTGGGAGGCCCCCGCACCGCCCGGCTACGGCGGACTGCGCCTCCTCTTCGACGGCGGCCGCCTCGACTCCGCAGAGGCAGGACGGCTCCTGTTGCCCGGACCCGAGCTGCGCGACTGGCGGTTCGCCACCGAGGAGGAGGCCGCGGACCTGCTGCCACCGGTGCGCTACGAGCGGTTGCGCTGGGCGCTGCGGGCGCGCGAGCGCGGGGCGGCGCTCTACCTGGAGGCGGGCGTCCCGGTCGGCTGACCTGCGGCGAACTGGACCGCGAGGAGGACGACTCACCCCGATCACCGGCTCCCCGCCCTCTCTGCTGAACCTGCCGACCAGCTGCCCCTTGGCCCCGCGCTGCCCCCTGCGCCGCGAGGCCCGCGACACCACGGAACCCGGACACGACCAGCACCTCAGCGCCCGCCGGTTCGCCGACGAACGCGCGGCCACCGGCGCCGCGGAGGCGTTCGACGCGGTCGGTGCCGACTCCGAGGCCCCGGCCCGCTTCGCCTGCACAACGACGCCCGCACCCCCACTCGACCCACCGCCGAGGAGGACTCCGTAAGAGCACCCCCGTCCTGTGCGTCGCCCACGATCTGTCGGTGATGCGCCACATGGCCGGCCGGGTGGCGGTCACGTACCTCGGCCGCCTGGTCGGACTCGCCCCTGCCCGCCGCCCCTGCCCACCTGTACACCCAAGCCCTCGGCTCCGCCGTCCCGCTCCCGGACCCGCGCAAGGAGCGCGCCCGCACCCGCATCCCCGTCCAGGGGGACGTGCCGAGCCCGGTCCGCCCGCCGAGCGACTGCCGCTTCCGCACCCGCCGCCCCAAGTTCGCGAACCGGCTGGCGGAGAGCGAACGGACAGCCTGCGTCGAGGAGGTGCCCGCCCTGGTCGACGGGGCGGCGGGAACCCGGTCGCCTGTCGCTACGCGGAGAGCGTGGAGCTGTTGTAGGCGAGCCGCAGTTCCTCGAACGGGTAGGGGGTCAGCCTGCTCTCCGTGCGCAGCCGGCCGAGGAAGCCGTTGACGACGGCGGTCAGGGTCGCGTCACGCTCGATGATCGCGGCGGCGGCCTCGGGGACGCCGTCGGCGTGCGCGCCGATCGCGCAGGCGCGCACGAAGGCCTCCCGCTCCTGCCGGTCGTATCCGTACAGGGCGGTGACGAGCCAGTTCACCAGGTGGGCGCGGCTGTAGACGAGGTCGTAGTCGCGATGCCGCTCGAAGAACGCGCGCTCCTGCCGGGAGAGCCGGAACCGCGGACTGAACGCGAGCCCGTAGTCCGCCAGGAAGAAGTCCTTGCCGTCGGTGAGGACGTTCTGGAAGTGGGCGTCGAAATGCAGGAGTTGGGCTTCGCGCAGGAAGCCGGTGAGCGCGCCCAGCCAGCCGTCCACCTGGGTGCAGATCCGGTCCGAGTCGGCGGTGCGCACCTGTGTGTCGAGCCAGTCGTGGAGGGTGTACGGGAAGTACTCCAGGAACAGGGTCAGACTCGCGGAGGCCGTCCGCAGGGCCTCCAGGCGCTCACGGACCTGCGGGGAGCCGCCGCAGTAGGCCACCGTCCCTTCCACGTCGGCCAGTTCCTCGGGCAGGGGCTGTACGGCGTCCGGCAGTACCCGCCAGTGGTGCATCAGCGGGAACCCCGGAAAGCGGTCACCCAGCACCCAGTTCGTCGTCATCGTGTGCACGGCCAGCTCGCGCCAGGCGCCGAAGCCGGGGCTGCGGCCGGTGCCGTAGTGGCAGAAGGCCGGCAGCTCGAACAGGTTCGCCGTGGACCGCGCGTTCTCGGGACGCAACTCGACGTCCGTGAGCGGCACCCGCTTCACGAAGACCCGCCTGCCGTCCACCTCGACCAGCTGGTAGCGCCCGCCGATGCCGACGCCCGCGGGCGTTCCCGAGTCCAGGAGGTCCGCCAGTTCGCGGTCGCTGAGCAGGGCCAGGGAGGTGGCGAGGTCGGTGTGGGCGGCGCGGCGCGCGGCGGAGGACATGACCTCCATGGTCAGGGTGACGGAGGGGTCTGTCTGCCGATCGGGGAAGTGCCGTCCTCGCGTGTGCGATCGTGACCGCCTGCCCGCGGACGGGGCTTGAGCGAGTGTCAGGTCCATCATGCCTGGTCGGAGAGGCTTTCGGTAGGACGTAGCGCACGCCCGTTCGGCCTTGTGGCGGGTGGTGCCGTACCCGCAGACTCGTCGTCATCCACTCTCCGGCCCACGTGCCGGCAACCGTCATCGGCTGCCGGTGCGTTCGCCGTGCTGTCTCGCCGTGTGACACGCACCGGTCGGAGAGGGGCGGACGAAGGGGATCGATGGACCGGGACATGGTTGTGCTGGCGAAAGTCCGGCTGCTCAGTGCCAACCGGCGGGTGGTGCGGGGTGCCGAGGGGCTGTGGATCTACCGACTGCTGACGCGGGTCGAGCCGGAGGTGTACGGGTCGAAGCTGGTGTACGTCCTGGTGGAGGAGAGCGGCTCACCCCTGGTGCGTGAGTTGCCCGAGCGGCGGCTGGCCCTACTGGACGAGGCCGTGGACGTGGCGAAGGCCCTCCGCTCGGAGAACCCCTACCGGGCGAAGATGCTGGCGAGGGCACTGGCCGCCAGGCAGCGCGAACTCGCGGCTGGTACGGCGAAGCCGCGAGAACTCGAGTGACCGGGTAGGCGACTGGCGCCGCCTGGAACGTGGGGCCCTTGCCGAGGGCGGGGCCCCACGCGCCAGGTGCCTGGCGCGCGGCGCGCGTGGCGTTCAGGGGCTTGCCTATCCTGGTGCCGGGCCAGGTGATCGGTGCCGGCGTGGCCGCCGACGCGGCTCCTGGACGAGTAGGGGTGTGAGATGACGGTGCGTGTTCTGAGAGCGGACGATCGCCCGGCCGTGCCGTGGAAGAACGGGGGCGGACTGACCCGCGAGATCGCCTCTTCCCCCAGCCGGGCGGGGATGTCGGACTTCGCGTGGCGGGTGAGTCTCGCCGACGTGGCCGAGCCGGGACCGTTCTCCCGCTTCGAAGATGTCGACCGGATCATCACTCTGGTCGAGGGCCCCGGCATGGTGCTGACCGTCGACGGCACCTCGCACACCGTGGCCGAGCAGTACGTCCCCTTCGCCTTCTCCGGGGATGCCGCCACCGACTGCCGGCTGCTGGGCGGCCCGCTCGTCGATTTCAACGTGATGGTCCGGCGCGGACGGGCCACCGCGCAGGTCGAGATCGTACGGGACCGGGTGGCGCTCCCCGCTCTCGCCGGGACGACGCTCCTCGCGGTCGTACTGGACGGCTCCGCGGTGTTGGAGGCGTCCGGGCTGGTCCTCGACCGCTTCGACGGGGCCCTGATCACCGACGCCCGCGACGAGGCTCTCAAGGTGACCGGCATCGCGGCGCTCGTCACCCTCACCGGTACAGCCGCGGAGGGGTAGTTCAGGGGGTGCGAAGCGGCGGCCGGTCCGGAGCACAGGAAGAGTGCATCCGGTAGTCGGCGGACGCGGAAAGGGCCCCCGCCGGCAGGCGAGGGCCCTTTCCGCGTTCCGGGGCCGTCAGTTCGCCGCGTAGTTGCGCAGGAACAGGGCCTCCGCCACCGACAGCCGTTCCAGTTCCTCGGGCGAGACGCTCTCGTTCACCGCGTGGATCTGGGCCTCCGGCTCGCTCAGGCCGATCAGGAGGATCTCCGCCTGCGGGTAGAGGGCGGCAAGGGTGTTGCACAGCGGGATCGAGCCGCCCTGGCCGGCGTACTGCATCTCCTGGCCGGGGTAGGCGACCGCCATTGCCTCGGCCATCGCCGCGTACGCCGGGCTGCCGGTGTCGGCGCTGAACGGCTGGCCCTGGCCGACCTGTTCGGTGCGCACCCGGGCGCCCCACGGGGTGTGCGCCTCCAGGTGGGCCTGCAGCAGCTTCGTGGCGTCGGCCGCGTCGACGCCCGGCGGCACCCGCAGGCTGACCAGGGCCCGGGCGCCCGCCTGCACCGACGGGGTGGCGCCGACGACGGGCGGGCAGTCGATGCCGAGGACCGTGACGGCCGGGCGCGCCCAGATGCGGTCGGCGACCGAGCCGGAGCCGATCAGCTGCACGCCGTCCAGCACCTTGGCGTCCTGGCGGAACTGCTCCTCGTCGTACTCCAGGCCGTTCCAGCGGGTTTCGGGGGTGAGCCC
Organism: Streptomyces sp. NPDC001492; assembly: GCF_053597275.1. Lineage (NCBI taxonomy): Bacteria > Bacillati > Actinomycetota > Actinomycetes > Kitasatosporales > Streptomycetaceae > Streptomyces > Streptomyces sp. NPDC001492. The sequence continues at coordinate 103,287 of NZ_JBSFHW010000009.1, forward strand.
GTCGACGGTGGTCGAACCGTCCTCCGCGCGCAGCGAGTCCAGTACGCGGATCAGCGCGGCCAGGGCGTCGGGGGCGGCGCCGCCGAACTGGCCGGAGTGGAGGTTGCCCCGGAGGGTGTCGATCTGGATGCGGACCAGGGTCATGCCGCGCAGTGTGGAGGTGACCGTCGGCAGGCCCACCCGGAAGTTGCCCGTGTCGCCGATGACGATGGTGTCGGCGGCCAGCAGGTCGGGGTGGGCCTCGGCGTACCGCTCCAGACCGCCCGTGCCCATCTCCTCCGAGCCCTCGGCGATGACCTTGATGTGCACGGGCACGCCGCCGTTGGCCTTCAGAGCGCGCAACGCGAGCAGGTGCATGATCAGGCCGCCCTTGCAGTCGGCGGCGCCGCGCCCGTACCAGCGGCCGTCGCGCTCGGTCAGCTCGAAGGGCGGGGTGGTCCAGGCGGCCTCGTCCAGCGGCGGCTGGACGTCGTAGTGGGCGTAGAGGAGGACGGTCCTGGCGCCCTCGGGGCCGGGCAGGTAGCCGTACACGGACTGAGTGCCGTCGGGGGTGTCGAGGAGGGCGACGTCCTGGAACCCCTCGGCGGTCAGCGCGTCGGCGATCCAGTTCGCGGCGCCCTCGCTCTCGCTCCTGGGGAACTGGTCGAAGTCCGCCACCGACTTGAACGCCACCAGTTCGGCGAGCTCCGTCTGCGCCCTCGGTATCAGCGAGGCGACGGTCTCGGCGACCGGATTCGACGACATGGGCACGCTCCTTGTAGGTGCGACGTTGTACGTGTGGATATCGGGATCCTCCCACAGCGGCCTGCGGTGATGTCCGCCGTAGGATGCGGGGGACAGGTGCGGCAGCGGCTTGATCGGGAGCAGTAGACCATCGTGAGCAGCGAGAACTCTTCGGCGGACGACGTGCAGCGGGTGTGGGACGTCGTCGTGGTGGGCGCGGGACCCGCGGGGGCCTCGGCCGCCTATGCGGCGGCGGTCGCGGGACGCAGCGTCCTGCTGCTGGAGAAGGCCGAGCTGCCGCGCTACAAGACGTGCGGCGGCGGGATCATCGGCCCCTCGCGCGACGCTCTGCCGCCCGGCTTCGAGCTGCCCTTCCGGGACCGGGTGCACGCGGTGACGTTCTCCAGCAACGGGCGCTTCACCCGCACCCGGCGCTCCAAGCAGATGCTGTTCGGGCTGATCAACCGGCCCGAGTTCGACCAGCAGCTCGTCGAGCACGCGCAGAAGGCCGGCGCCGAGCTGCGCACCGGCGTCACGGTGCAGCGCGTGGAGCAGCACGGCTCGGCGGTGCCGGACCGGCGCACGGTCGCCGTGTTCCTGCAGGGCGGCGAGACGCTGCTCGCGCGGGCCGTGGTGGGCGCGGACGGCAGCGCCAGCCGGATAGGGGCGCACGTCGGGGTGAAGCTGGACCAGGTGGATCTCGGCCTGGAGGCGGAGATCCCGGTGCCTGAGACCGTCGCGGAGGACTGGAAGGGGCGGGTGCTCATCGACTGGGGCCCGATGCCCGGCAGTTACGGGTGGGTGTTCCCCAAGGGGGACACGCTCACCGTCGGGGTGATCTCGGCGCGCGGTGAAGGAGCGGCCACCAAGCGGTACTTGGAGGAGTTCATCGGACGGCTCGGCCTCGCCGGGTTCGAGCCGAGCATCTCCTCGGGCCACCTGACCCGGTGCAGGGCCGACGACTCGCCGCTGTCCCGCGGGCGGGTGCTGGTGTGCGGGGACGCGGCGGGGCTGCTGGAACCGTGGACCCGCGAGGGCATCTCGTTCGCGCTGCGCTCGGGGCGGCTCGCGGGGGAGTGGGCGGTGCGGATCGCCGAGGCGCACGACGCGGTGGACACCCGGCGCCAGGCCCTGAACTACGCGTTCGCGATCAAGGCGGGGCTCGGCATCGAGATGAGCGTGGGCAAGCGTCTGATGACGGCGTTCGAGCGCCGGCCGGGCCTGTTCCACGCGGCGCTGACCGGGTTCCGGCCCGCGTGGAACGCGTTCCGGGACATCACGCGCGGCTCGACGTCCCTCGCCGAGATCGTGCGCACCCATCCGATGGCCCAGCGGGCGCTGACCGCGCTCGACCGGCGTCCCGTGGCCGGCGGCGAGGTCAGCTCCTGACCGTGATCAGGAAGACCGGGTGGTCCGGGGCGATGCGGCGCAGATCGGCGTCGGGGGAGTCGGGGCCGACCCCGTTGAAGAAGACCCCGACCTCGGCCTTCCAGCGCTTGAGGTAGGCGCGCAGCAGCGGGACCTTGTCGTCGTCGGCGACCTCGGTCGCGGTGAACACGTCCACGTTCTTGCCGAGGCGCAGCTCGCCGCCGCCCGCCGCCCGCATGTTGTGCGTCCACTGGACGTGACCGCGCGGGGCGAGCAGATACTGCTGCCCCTCCACCGTCAGCAGGTTCACGGGGGTGGTGCGCCACTCGCCGCTCTTGCGTCCGCGGACCGCCAGGACCCGTGAGCCCCAGACGCTGATGCCGCGGCGGGTCATCCACGCCACGGCGCGGTTGAAGACGTTGACGGTGAACCAGCCGGGCTTCTTGACGTGTGTGGACATGAGGACCCCCATCGGTAACTGAGAGATCGCCGCTCACTTTTGTGAGCGCTGCTCTCGCTTGATGAACAGTCTGCACGGGATCGGCGAACAAAAGCAAGAGCGGTGCTCTCTTTTTTGTTCGCTGCTCTCAGTTGTGTGCAGTGCTCTCGTTCCATGGGAGACTGTTCCCCATGAGCACCGCACACGGCGCCCGCGCCCGGGCCAGGATCGAGGTCACCGCCGCCATCAAGGAGGAGGCGCGCAGACAGCTCGCGGCCGAGGGTGCCGCCAAGCTCTCGCTGCGCTCCGTGGCGCGCGAGCTCGGCATGGCCTCCTCCGCGCTCTACCGCTACTTCCCGAGCCGCGACGACCTGCTGACCGCCCTCATCATCGACGCGTACGACTCCGTGGGCGAGGCGGCCGAGGTGGCGCACACCGCCGCGGCCGATGCCGGACCCGTGCAGCGCTGGACCACCGTGTGCGAGGCCGTGCGCGAGTGGGCCCTCGCGCACCCGCACGAGTACGCGCTGATCTACGGTTCGCCGGTCCCCGGCTACAAGGCGCCCGAGACCACCGTCCCGGCCGCCGCCCGCGTCGCCCTCGTCCTGATCGGCATCGTCCGCGACGCCCGGCTGGGCCCCGGCCTGGCCCTGCCCGTTCTCCCGGCCGAACTGCTGCCCGAGGCCGAGCGCATGGCAGCCGACTTCGCCTCCGACCTGCCACCCACCGTCGCCCCCGCCCTCGTCGCGGCCTGGGCCCAGCTTTTCGGGCTGATCGGGTTCGAGCTGTTCGGCCAGTTCCACCGGGTCGTGGAGGACCGGGCGGCGTTCTTCCGGCATGCCGCGGGGCAGCTCGCCCTCGGTGTCGGGCTGAGGTGAACGCAGGCGCGGGTGTCGTACTTCCCGGGGAGTACCTCTGATCACCACGCCCGGCGGACGCCCCGCATGCCCGGTCACGTCTAGCGTGGCCGCCATGGACGAGCAGCGAGGGCACGGCGGCGGTCCGCCCCAGTGGTGGCGGCACGGGCCGCCGTGGCTGAACCGCTGGGGCGAGGAGCACCATCAGGCCCGCCGGCCGTGGCTGTCCACCGCGCTGCTCACCGCCTTCGTGCTCGCCGGCTCCCACTACGCGGCGCACCAGCAGGAGGGCAAGCGGGCCGCCCTCGACGTCTTCGCGAGCGTGCTGCTGCTGGTGGGCTCAGGACTGCTGCTGTGGCGCCGGCGCCGTCCGGTGCTCGTCGTGTACGGCACGGCGGCCGCCGCGATGGTCTACCTCGGGGCCGGGTACGCCTACGGGCCGGTCTTCTTCACCGTGGTGGTCGCCTGCTTCAGTGCGATCGTCTCGGGGCACCGGCGGGCCGCCTGGGGTGCGGTGGCGATGCTGTGGGCCGGGCACATGCTGGTGGCCCACTGGCTGTACCGCTGGCTGCCGCCGTCGCACGACTCGGCGGCCCCCTGGGCGCAGGAGGCCGTGATCGCCGCGTGGGTGGCGGCGATCGTGGCGGTGGCGGAGCTGGCCCGGATCCGGCGCGAGCAGTGGGCCAGAGAGCGGGCCGAGCGGGCGCAGGCGGCGCGACGGCGGGCCGACGAGGAGCGGCTGCGGATCGCCCGGGAGCTCCATGACGTCCTCGCCCACAGCATCTCGGTGATCAATGTGCAGGCGGGCGTCGGCCTCGCCCTCCTCGACACCGACCCCGAACAGGCGCGCACCGCGCTCACCACCATCAAGGCCGCCAGCAAGGAGGCGCTCGGCGAGGTCCGCCAGGTCCTCGACACGCTGCGCACCCCGGGAGACGCCCCACGCGCTCCGGCGCCCGGCCTCGACCGGCTGCCCGAGCTGGTGGAACAGGCGGCGAGCGCAGGTCTCACGGTCGACGTCGAAGGCGAATCTCCCCTCCTCCCGCCCGGCACCGACCTCGCCGCCTTCCGCATCGTCCAGGAGGCTCTCACCAACGTCGTACGGCACTCGGGCTCACGCCACGCGCGCGTGCACGTGGACCACGACGAGCAGACGCTACGGCTGCGCATCGACGACGACGGGCCCGCGACCGGTGCCGACGCGGGCGGCAGCGGCAACGGTCTGGCCGGAATGCGGGAGCGTGCCGCGGCGCTGGGTGGCACGATCGAGGCGGGCCCGCGCCCGGACGGCGGCTTCCGGGTGCTCGCCGTACTGCCGCTCAAGGCCGGGGCGCAGTCGAAGGAGGAGGACGACCGGTGATCCGCGTACTGCTCGCCGACGACCAGTCGCTGGTGCGGGCCGGCTTCAAGGCGCTGCTCGACGCGCAGCCGGACATCGAGGTCGCCGGGGAGGCCGCCGACGGTGAGGAGGCGCTGCGCAAGGTGCGCGAACTGCGCCCGGACGTCGTCCTGATGGACATCCGCATGCCGCGGCTGGACGGTCTGGCGGCGACCCGCCGGATCACCGAGGAGGAGGCCCTGCAGGACGTCAAGGTGGTCATGCTCACCACCTTCGAGCTCGACGAGTACGTCTTCGAGGCGATCCGCTCCGGCGCCTCCGGCTTCCTGGTCAAGGACACCGAACCGGAGGAACTCCTGCGTGCCGTCAGGGCGGTGGTCGAGGGTGACGCACTGCTCTCACCCGGCGTGACCCGCCGTCTGATCGCCGAGTTCGCGGCCCGCTCCAAGGAACCGGCGGCCGCCGGCACCCTCGCCGAACTCACCGAGCGGGAACGGGAGGTGATGGCCCTGGTCGGCATCGGCCTGTCCAACGAGGAGATCGCCCGCCGCCTGGTCGTCAGCCCCCTCACCGCGAAGACCCACGTCAGCCGCACCATGGTCAAGCTGGGCGCCCGGGACCGGGCCCAACTGGTCGTCCTGGCCTACGAGTCGGGGCTGGTGCGGCCGGGCTGGCTGGGCTGAGCACCCCGGCGGAAGCGCACCACGACGCTCACGGCCCGGACCACGAACACGATGGGTGCGAGCGTCACCCCGATCAGCAGGAGCAGCCTGGACAGCAGGTCCGGCAGGTCGAAGAGCAACGCCGGTCCGGCGACCGCCCCGAAGACCACGGCCGCCGCGAACACCGCACTGACCAGCGCGTAACCGATCTCGACGGTCATCGCGTCCTGCTCGGCCTTGTGACGCCGGCCCCCGTATCCGTCCATGCGCCCAGTCTCACGGCGATGCGCCTGGCGGGGCAAGCAGGCCCCGCCGGGCGCACAGGGAAGGCGCCCCCTAGTCGCGTACGGGTACGCGCTCCGCCTCCAGGGAAGTGGACTTGGCGACCACCACGGACTGCTGGGTACGGCGCGTCCGCAGGCCCGTGAGGGTGATCAGCAGGCCGGCGACGGCGATGCCCGTCACCACCACAAGACCGGGCCGGTAGCTGTCCAGCACGGCCTGCGGGGTGGCGTGTTCGGGGGCCCCGGCGGTCACCACCGCGGTCACCACCGCCAGGAAGATCGCGCCGCCCACCTGCACCGAGGTGTTCAGCAGCCCGGAGACCATGCCCTGCTCGTGGTCCTCGACGCCGTTGGTGGCCTGGATGTTGAGCGAGGGGAAGACCAGCGCGCAGGCCGCGCCGATCAGCAGCATCGACGGCAGGATGACGGCGGCGTACACGGGGTCGAGGTTCACGCGCAGGAACAGCGCGTATCCGACGACCATCAGCGCGAAGCCCGCCGCGATCAGCCGCTGGGTGCCGAACCGGTCGACGATCGAGCCGACCTTCGTCGAGGACACCGCCACCAGCGCGCCGGCCGGCAGGAAGGCGAGCGCGGTGTGCAGCGCCGACCAGCCGAGCAGCGACTGCATGTACAGGGTGACCAGGAACTGGAAGCCGACGTAGGACCCGAAGAAGGCCATCGCGCCGAGCTGGGCGCGGATCTGGCTGCCGGAGCGCAGTACACCGAGCCGGATCAGCGGACCGGCCGAGCGCCGCTCGACGAGCACGAACACGGTCAGCAGTGCGGCGACCGCCAGGAAGGACAGCAGCGTGCGGGCCGAGGCCCAGCCGACCTGCGGTGCCTGTACGACGGTGAAGACGAGCAGCAGCATCGACGCGGTGCCGATGACGGCGCCCGGGATGTCGTAGCCGTTGTGGTCCTTCTCGCGTTCGCTGCGCGGCAGCAGCTTCAGGCCCGCCACCAGGGCGATCAGGGCGATGGGCGCGGGCAGCAGCATGGTCAGGCGCCAGCTGGCCTCGGTGAGCAGGCCGGAGAGCACCAGACCCATCGAGAAGCCGGTGGCCGCACAGGTGGTGTAGATGGACAGGGCCCGGTTGCGCAGCGGGCCCTCGGCGAAGGTCGTGGTGATGATGGACAGGCCGGCGGGCGCGGTGAAGGCCGCGCTCAGGCCCTTGATGAAGCGACTGGCGATCAGCAGCGGACCCGAGTCGACGAGCCCGCCGAGCAGGGAGGCGAGCGCGAACACGCCCAGGGCGATCAGGAAGACCTGGCGCCTGCCGAGCAGGTCGGCGGTGCGGCCGCCGAGCAGCAGCAGACCGCCGTAGCCCAGGATGTAGCCGCTGACGATCCATTGCAGTGCCGAGGTGGACAGATCGAGGTCGGAGCCGATGGACGGCAGTGCGACGCCGACCATCGACACGTCGAGCGCGTCCAGGAACATCGCGGCGCAGAGCACCAGCAGGGTGCCCCACAGCCGGGGGGTCCAGCGAGCCGCCGAGGACGGAACCGCAGGGGTGGAGAGCGGAGAGGTCATGGACACAGACACTACATGCGCATGCATCGAATGCAAATGCATTTAATTCCGATGCAATAATTTTGCTTCTCTGCTACGGTGCGCGCATGGTGGCGAAGAAGGCCGAACAGGCGCTCGTGGACCAGTGGCGGGACATCCTCGCTCTGCACGCCCGCACCCAGTGCGAACTCGACCGCGCACTGCATCCGCACGGCCTGTGCGCCAGCGACTTCGAAGTGCTGGACGTGCTGTCGGGCGACTCGTGCAACTACCGGGTGCAGGAGATCTCCGAGCGGGTCCATCTCAGCCAGAGCGCGCTGTCGCGGCTGATCGCCCGGCTGGAGAAGGACGGCCTCGTCGAGCGTGCCATGTGCTCGGAGGACCGCCGGGGCGTGCGCGTCGCCCTCACGGCGAAGGGGCGCACGCTGCACGGCGAGGTGCTGCCGGTGCAGCGTGCGGTGCTGACGCGGATGCTGGCCGGCGACCTCAGCTCCAGGTGACGGCCGACCTCTCGCTCCACAGTGCGGCGACCGCGGTGTCCCCGGTCACGGCCGGGAACGGCAGCCGGTTCCACAGCGCCAGATACAACTGCGCGGCGGGCCCGGCCACTTCGCAGTCGGCATCGCCCGCCGCGTCCCGCACGGCCACCGGCGGCTCCTGGGACAGCCGTACGGTCCACACCGCGTCGCCCGTGTCCGTCGCCCGTACCCGCAGCACCCGGGGCTCGTCGCTGCGGACCGTGCTCTTCGGGCGGGCGTGGAAGCCGCGCAGCAGTTCGTCGATGCCGTCCACCGCGAAGCCGGGGTCGATCGTGCTCGGCCCTCCGCCCCTCGCCGACTCCGCGTCGACCCGGTGCACCGTGGTCTCGTGCGCCTGCCGGCGCGCCCAGAACGCGAGGGGTGACGGCGCGGGCAGGAAGTGCCAGCACTGCATGTCCGGGGCGGCCGAGGCCAGGGTGTCGACGAGATACCGGTGCCCCGCGCGGAACCAGGCCAGCAGTTCGTCGCCGTCGAGGTCGGGCAGCCCGCCGTCGGGGTGGTAGGACATGTGCCCCTCGGCGACGAAGGCGGCCGCCCAGCGGTGCACCATCCCGAGGTGCCGCAGCAGGTCCCTCACCTGCCATTCCGGGCAGGTCGGTACCTTGGCGCCGGCCCCGGCCTCCTCGGCCGCCGCGGCCAGCCGCCGGCCCTCCCGCTCCAGGATCTCCACGAACTCGGCTGTCTCCATGGGGCGAGTGTGCCGGATGGAGTGCGGGTGAAGGGAAGAGGGCGCGGGTACCCACCCGGCCGCAGCGGCGAGCAGGCCCGAACAGGACCCGGGGCCGGCTCCGATCCGCTCAGGGGCAGCCGAAGGCGCGGCCGCCCCTGAGCGCTCGTCAACCGCCCTACCGCTGGGTGTAGATGAAACCGACCTTGTCGACTTCGTCGCCCGAGCGTCCGTGGAAGCCCGCGATCTGCCAGCCCGAGGGGGCGGTGCGGGTCACGCAGTCGGAGGTCGTGGTGCCGCCGGCGAGGGTGCGGCCCAGGTTGGTCGTGAACTTGGCGTAGAAGATCCGCGTGTGGTCGTCCTTCGCGCCCTGGCAGAGGTAGGCGGTGGTGACGTACTCGCCGCTGCCGAGGGTGAGGGAGGAGGCGGTGCCGCCCGTCCCGCCGTGCGCGAGCGTGGTGCCGTTCGCGAGGGTGAGGCTCATCTGGTCGACCCGGGAGCCGGAGCGCAGCGCGACGGTGGTGGCGCGGGCGCCGGCGGGCACGCTGCCGATGTCGTTGTAGTAGTCGCCGTGCGGGCCGCCGAACTGGTCGCTGAGCTGGTAGGACGAGGTGCGCGACCAGGTGAAGCCGACGGTGATCGGGTCGTGGTCGGAGAGCATCAGTCCGGCGTCGTTGAGGAACTTGGCGTGCTCGTTGTTGTACGAGGTCGCGTTGAGCGAGACCAGCCTGCTGCCGCGGTAGAGGACCTTGTCGACGACCTCGCAGGTGTTGGGCACGGTCGCCCCGGACTGGTCGCAGACCAGGGCGTCGCTGCCCTTGGCCGGCGGGGTGCCGCCCCGTATCAGCTGCACCCAGGCGTCGGTGAGCCCGTTGGCCGCCGCGAACTCGGCGATGGTGTCGGCCGAGCGGGTGTAGCGGGTGTTGGTGTCACCCATGACCACGACGGCGTTGCCGGCCGAATGGGTGTTGATGAAGGCGGTGAGCTGGCTGAGGTTGTCGGCGCGGGAGGCCTCGTCGCCGTCGTTGGTGCCGGCGTTGGTGTGCAGGTTGTAGAAGTCGACGTAGACGCCCTCGGCGAGGCGCTCCCGCATGAAGGTGAAGCCCTTGGGGGTCAGACAGTCACCGGAGTCGACCTGGCAGGAGTTCCAGTGGACACGCTCGAAGTCGTCCGTGTCGTACGGGATCTTCGACAGCGTGTTGAGCCCGCTGCCGATGCCGGCGCCGCCGCTGGTGGGGGTGCGGTAGGCGTGCGCGGTGTCGGCGGCGTAGAGGTAGGAGTGGTAGTTGAAGTCCTCCTCGACATGGACGATGTCGTAGGGGGCTGTGCGCTGCCCGATCGCCGTGGTGCTGGACTCGCGGGGCGTCGGCGCGCTGTTGACCGCCGCGGGCAGCCCGGCCACGTTGTAGCTGAGGACGTTGAAGCTGCCCGAGTCGGCCGCCGCTGCCGAGGGCGCGGCCGCGGTGAGCCCGCCGAGGGCGGCGGCAGCTGCCGCCAGGCAGGCGAGGAGTCTGCGCATGGGGTGTGTCTCCTGTGGAGGGAAAGCGGTTTCGGCGTGAGCCTGACAGAAGTTACCGCCGGTTACCACAGGCCTGTCGAGTGTTTGGGCGCTCTTTCACAGGAGTTGTTGTTCCGGACTCACCCCTGCGTCGGGTACGGCACCACACTCACGTGCAGCGTGAAGGCGGCGCGGGCCGCGCCCGCCACGTCCGGGGCCTTCGCCAGCGCGGTGACCTCGGCCTCGCCGCCGCGGGTGCCGGCGCACCGCAGTGTGGCGTGGGCCGTTCCGTCGGCGTCCAGCCGCCATCCGGAGGCGACCACCAGGGCCGGTGCCGATGTGTCCACGGCCTTCCACCGCTTGTCGTCCGTCCGGGGCCGCAGCACGAGGGAGACCACCGCCCCCGGCCGCACGCACAGCCGCTGCTCGACCGCGTCACCGGGGGCGACGCTGATCTCCGTGTGCCCGGCGGCGCAGTGGCGTGCCGGAGTCGAGGGCGCCGTTGCCGACTTGCTCGGGCCCTGCCCGGTGGGGGACGCGGGCGCGCCGGTCGGTGCCGTGGAGGGCGGCCGTGCCGAGCTGCTGCCGGACGCCGACGCCGGTCCGGTGGATCCACCGCCCGCCGACGTGCCGCACGCCGCCAGGACGACCACCCCGGCGATCATCCATACCCCGGAACGCCACCGCATCCCAGCACCTCCCGACCCGCTCGTACCGAGGACAGCATCCCGCGGAACCCGGCCGGCAGCAGCGCGCCGGCGCCAGGTTTCCGGCCGGGCACTAGTGGAGAGCGCTGCCCTTCTTCCAGGTGGCCCAGGGGACGTTCCAGTCGCCGTAGCCGTTGTTGGCCGCCACGGTGTCGACGGAGTGGACGACCGTGACCGGGTCGCCGAGGCGGACCAGGCCGTAGTACCACTGGGCGTCGCCGGTGCTCATGCCGATGCAGCCGTGGCTGGCGTTGACCACGCCGAACTTGCCCGTGTTCCACGGTGCCGCGTGCACATAGGTGCCGGACGGCGTGAGCTGGACGTCCCACTTGACCGCGCCCAGGTCGTACGCCTCGGGGCCGAAGATCCGCACGGTCGAGGAGTTCATGCGGATGGTCGGCACCTTGCCCAGCACGACCATGGTGCCGTTCCAGGTCTCGTAGCCCTTCTTGCCGCTGGAGACCTTCAGGGTCCGCAGCGTCCTCCCGTTCTTCCGCACCGTCATCGTTTTCGTCGTGACGTTCACCGTGCTCGTCACGGCGTCCCCGATGCGGAAGTCCACGACGCGTTGCTGGGTGCCGTAGAGCCCGTTGCCCGCGTTCACGCCCGCCAGGTCCATGCGCAGCGTGACACGGGTGCCCGGCTGCCAGTAGTTCACCGGGCGGTAGTCGATACGGTCCTTGCCGTCGCGCTCCTTCATCCAGCTCCAGGCGCCCTGGACCGCGGGGGAGGCGGTGACATGCAGCTTCCGCTCGACGGCCGCCTTGTCGCGGATCGGCTTGTTGAAGGTGATCGAGACCGGCATGGCGATGCCGACCGTCGTGCCCCTGTCGGGGTGGTACTCGCCGACGAAGGCGTTCGTCGGCGCCTGGGTGGTGAAGGAGGCGGTCTTGTCGAGAGCCGACCCGCCGTCCGTCTTGCCGTGCGCCTTCACCGTGTAGGTGGTGCCCGGGGCGAGCGGTGTGGTCGAGGTCCACACGGACCTGTCCTCGGACCAGGTGCCGGAGATCGGGCCCGGGCCCGGGGCGCCCACCTCGACGGAGATCAAGGATCCGCCCCGCGCGTGCACCGTCACCTTCCGCCCGACCGGCACCTTCGCACTCCCGGCTTCGGGCTGCACGACTATCGCGGGCGGTCCCCCCTTGTCCCCACCGTCCGCACCGCCGCCGGAGCTGCACGCGGCGAGAAGGACGGCGGCGGCCGACGCGAACGCGAGCGGAGGTGCGGTCCGGCGGCCCCACGGTGCCGGCAGGCGCTGTGGCATGGGACTCTCCCCTTCCCCAAGGGCTGACTGACGTTGATCGGTGTGTTGCTTTGTCGCTTTCCTGGTACCCCGGGAAGGCATCCGGGCGACCGGCCCATTGGGTGACTGCTCCCGTCGGCCCCTGTGAGTCGAGGGCGCGGTGCCGTCGCCCGGGGCTGGCCGTCAGGTCATCCCCCGGCGGTCCGGCGCGTCACCAGTCCGATGAGCGCGGCGACCGCCGCCAGCAGGGCGACGCTGGTGAGGGCGGTGGGCAGGGAGAACCAGTCGGCCATGAAACCGATCGCGGGCGGGCCCAGGAGCATGCCGCCGTAGCCGAGGGTGGAGGCGGTCGCCACGCCGCCGGGGCCGGCGAGCGTCCCGGCGCGTTCGACGGCGACCGGGAAGAGATTGGCGAGACCGAGCCCCGTGACGGCGAAGCCGATCAGAGCCGCCCACAGCGAGGGCGCCAGGGAGCCGGCCAGCATGCCGAGTGCGGCGGTGGTGCCGCCCGCGATCACGGTGCGGGTACGGCCGAGACGTTCGAGCAGGGTCGTCCCCGTCAGCCGGCCGACGGTCATGGCGAGCGCGAAACAGGAGTACCCCAGTGCCGCGGCTCCCGCGGAGGCGCCCAGGTCCTGTTCGAGGTGCAGTGCACCCCAGTCGGCCATGGCCCCCTCGCCGTATGCGGTGCACAGGGCGATGAGCCCGAACACGGCAACCAACCCGCGGCGACGGCCGTCGAGGCGGCGCGGACCGTCCTGCCCCTGGTCGCCTGCGGGCTCGGGCGGCTTGGGCGGCTGCCGGCGCAGCAGAGAGCGTCCCGCCACGGCCGTCACGACAAGCCCGATGACGGTCAGGCCGAGGAGATGCCGGGTGGGGGAGAGATGCCCGGCGACCAGACCGCCGAGCCCGGCGCCGAGCATGCCGCCCAGGCTGAAGGCGGCGTGGAAGCCCGGCATGATCGGCCGCCGCAGGGCGGTGACGAGGTCGACGGCCGCGCTGTTGAAGGCGACGTTGATGCCGCCGTAGGCGGCGCCGAAGACGAGGAGAACGGCGCCCAGTGCAGGCGCCGAGTGCGTGAGCGGTGGCAGGGCGACGCTGAGGGAGAGAAGCACGCCGCAGACGACGGTGACCCGGTGGTTGCCGTAGCGGCGGCACAGGCGGCCCGTGAGCATCATCGTGATCACTGCGCCGGCGGACACGCCGAGCAGGGCGAGCCCGAGGGCGGCGGCGGAGGCGCCGGTCTGTTCCTTGATCGCGGGGATGCGCACGACCCAGCCGGCGAAGATGAAGCCGTCGAGGGCGAAGAAGACGGTGAGGGCGACACGGAGACGGCCGAGGGTGTTGCCCGGCACGGCGGTGTGCGTACGGACTTTGTTTATTATCGGCACAAAGTCAGGTTAGGTCGGGGTGAGGGACAGGGCAAGGAAGTTGTCCGATGCACCAGGTGGCCGGCCGGGACGGCTCATCGCGCTGCTCGCCCGGTTGGTGCGTGCCGTGCGGGGGCCGCAGCGTGGCCCCCGTGTCACGCTGCGGCCCCCGGGACCGGGGCGGGCTCTCAGCCGCGTGCCGGGGGCGTGTAGAAGTCACCGACGGATGTCCAGGCACCGTTCTTCACGACCACGCGCTGCACGCTGCGCGTGCCGAGGTGGTTGCTCGCGCTGAAGTGCATGACCGGCGACACCCCCGGGTCCACCTTGCTCGCCTTCTGGTACGCGGCGGTGAGGGTCTGGGGCGTGACGGGCCCCTTGATGGTCTTCGTGATCTCGGCGAACACCTTCGCGTTGCTCCAGCCCCACAGGGCGAGGAATCCGGCGGTCTGACCGGGCTCGTACTCGGCCATCGCGGTCCGGAACTCCTTCACCGCGGGTTCCTCGCCGGAGGGCGCCTTCACCAGCTGTACGGCCTTGAGGCCCTCGGCGGCGTCCTTGGCCAGGGCGACCGTCGACTCGGCGGCCACGGGGGCGTAGGCGTAGGTGGGCAGCGAAAGACCCTGGAGCTTGGCCTCCTTGAGGAAGGCGGCCGCCTCGGGGGAGGTGAGGATCAGGACCACCGCCTGGGTCTTCGCGGCCTTCACCTTGCTGATCACGGGTGTGTAGTCGGTGGTCTGGTACTTGACCGGCAGCCGGTCGACCTCGACCGAGGGATCCACCTTCTTCGCGACGGGCTCCACCTGCTCGGCCACGTTCACGAACGCGGCCGGGTCGCTGTGCACGACGAGGATCTTCTTCGCGCCGTCCTGCACCGCCCACGCGGCGACCGCCGCGGCCTGGTCCTCGTAGAGGGTCTGGGTGCCGAACAGACCGGGACGCGGCTGCTCGTACCAGGACTCGGTGCCGCCCACCTCGTTGAGGACCGGCACCTTGGACTGGGTGAGGACGAAGGGGAAGGCCGCCTCCGCCTGTGCGGTGCCGTTCGCGTTGACGATGGCCACGACCTTGTCCTGTCCGACCAGTTCACGTGCGATCTGCACGGTCTGCTGCGGATCGGCCGCGTTGTCCTTGACGGTCCACTTGACCTTGCGGCCGTTGATGCCGCCCTTGGCGTTGAGCATCTTGAAGTACGCGTCGGCGCCCGCCTTTTCACCCACGCCGTACGTGGCGGTGGCGCCCGAGAGAGGGAGCCACGCCCCGATGTGGATCTCGGAAGAGCTGCCGCCGGCCGCTGCGGAGTCCTGGCCGGCGCAGGCGTTGGCGGTGAGCGCCACCGCGGCCAGGACGGCCATCGCTCCCGCGGTGCGGCGGAATTTTCTCATCGTTCGGAACACGGTCCACCTCGTTCACAACGGGATTGTCAATTCACTGAAGATGTCCGGGCGTCGGCCGCCGCGGTCGTGGTGGCGGGGTCCTGGCCGCCGCTGAAGTACGCCGCCTCGGCCAGCGCCGCGAACTCCGGGTCACCCGGCCGCCCTTGGGCCGCGACCACGCCCTCGTGCAGCACGGCCACCTCGTGGCACACGGACATGGCCCGGCTGAGCAGCTGTTCGAGCAGTACGACGGTCAGGCCTTCGTGGGCCAGCGTGGCCAGCCGGTCGTACACCTCGTCGACCAGGGCGGGAGCCAGCCCGAGGGCAGGTTCGTCGACGATCAGCACGTCCGGCGCGACGATCAGGGCCCGCGCGATGGCGAGCATCTGCTGCTCGCCGCCGGACAGCCCGCCCGCGGAGGCGGACAGCCGGTCGCGCAGCCGGGCCGGCAGCCACTCGACGGTCTCCTCCAGTCGCTCGCGCATCGGCGCACCGGTGATGCCCGCCGCGTAGGCGGCGACTTCGAGGTTCTCGCGCAGGGAGAGCGTCCTGAACAGGGCCCGCCCCTCGGGCGCCAGGCTGGTGCGGACGGCTCCGCCCAACTCCCGGTCGCCTCGGACCGGTTCGAGCGAGCCGTGCAGGATGCCTGCCAGTGTGCTCTTGCCCGCGCCGTTGGCTCCGGCGACACCCAGCACGACCCCCTGGCGGACATCGAGGTCGACGTCGCGCAGGGCGAGCACGCCGCCGTATGTGTGGCCGACCCCGTGCAGGCGGATCATGCTCCGCTCGCTCACCTGCGCGGGCGGCCGGGTCCTGCCGTCGACGGTTCCCAGGTACGACGACCGCACCTTCGGGTCCTGCAGAACGGTGTCCGGGGTGCCCTCGCCGATCGTGCGGCCGAAGTCGAACGCGAGTACCCGGTGGGCGACGGAGAAGAGGTCGTCGAGGACGTGGTCGATGACCACGACGGCGGTGCCGTGGTCGTGCAGCCGCCTGATGTGGCGAGCCAGCAGCGCCCGCTCACCCGCGTCGAGGCCGCCGAACGGCTCGTCCAGGATCAGCAGTCTGGGACCCTCTGCCGTCGCACGCGCCAGGTCGAGGCGCTTCTGCAGGCCGAACGGCAGCTCCCCGGGGCGGCGATCGGCGACGTCCGCGAGACCGACGGAGTGCAGCAGCCGCGCGACCTCGGCCCGGTCCCGGGCGGTGATCCGGCGACGGGTGCACAACACGTTCTCCGCGACGGTGAGTTCGGAGAAGACCTCCGCGTGCTGGAACGTACGGCCGATGCCCAGCCGCCGCCGTGCGGTCGCCCTGGCCTTGAGGAGGGGGCGACCGGCGAATGCGGCGCTCCCACTCACCCGTCCGTTGCCGGTGAGCCCCGACAGGGCGTTCAAGAGGGTTGTCTTTCCCGCTCCGTTGGGTCCGATGACCGCCAGGATCTCGTTCTGCCGCAGGGACAGCGAGGCGTCCTCCAGGGCCTTCAGTCCGCCGTACGAGACCGACACGTGCTCCAGATGCAACAGGACGGAACCGTCGGACGGAGGTTCGAGGGGCGCGAGGTCCGTCGACTCGTCGGCAGGCGGCGGGACCTCGGTTTCCGTCCGTCGCGCCACGCGCCGCAGCACGCTCCGTGCGGGCTTGGCAAAGAACGGTACGACCCCACCCGGCAGGAAGAGGAGCACGGCGATCAGTACGAGGCCCTGTACGACCGGCTGGGGCAGTCCCACGGCGGACGAGAGCGAGGGATTCCAGGTCAGGTAGATGCCGCCGGCCACGGCACCGACGATGGTGCCGACCCCGCCGAGCACGCAGGCCGCGATGAGCGAGATGCCGAAGGCCAGCGAGAACGGATCCGGGCTGACGAACCCGGTGAGCAGACCCAGCAGCACCCCCGCGAAGCAGGTGCAGGCCCCGCTCACCGCGAACGACAGCGACGACTGTGCCTCCGGCGCGATGCCGATCGTACGGGCGGCCAGGGGATGCGACTTGGCGGCCACCAGCCGCATCCGCAGCCCCGAGGCGGCGGCCGGAACGGCCAGCGCGAGTACGACGGCGGCGGCGCCGACCGCGAGGTACTGGGCCTCGGTACCACCACCCAGGAGGGTGAGCGGACCGAGTGCGCTGCGCAGCTGGACGACCGGCACTCCCTGGTCGCCGCCGGTCACGCTGCTCCAGCGGTTGATCAGCTCCAGGGTCACGGTGGTGAAGGCCAGGGTCAGCAGGGCGATGTAGAGCACCGAGAACCTGGCACCCGCGTACCCGAGGAAGGCGCCCAGGACGGCGCCGGTGGCGACGGCTGCGAGAACCACCGCTTCCAATGGCCAGTCGTGACCGCTGCCGTACGCCGCGAAGTAGGCGCCGATGGCGAAGAACGCGGGATGGCCCACCGACCAGATGCCGGACCAGCCGGCGAGCAGGCCGACCGACAGAATGACGAGCGTGTACACGGCCGCGAGGCCCACGGAGTACATCTGGTAGGCGGGGATCGCGCCGGAGGCCATGAACGCCATGAGCACCGCGCCGGCGGCCGGACCGAGGGCGGCTTTCGCCAGGAGGGAACGGTTGAAGACCATGGAGGCGACCCCTCAGACCCGTTGGAAGGTGCGGGTGCCGAACATGCCCTGGGGGCGGATCAGCAGCACCAGCACGGTGAACGAGAACACGAACGTGTCCCGGAAGCTGGCGGAGACGTAGTTCGCCGCCAGGTTGTCCAGGACGCCGATGGTCAGCCCGCCGAGGACGGCGCCGTACATGCTGGTCAGGCCGCCCAGGAAGATCCCGGCGAAGGCCCGGAACAAAGGCGCGACCAGTGCGGTCGGCACCAGGCCTGACCGCGGCGCGTACAGGCAGGCGGCGAGCGCGGCGAGACCGAGTCCGAGCGCCCAGGAGATCCTGGCGAGCCGCTGCGAGCTCAGCCCGACCACGCGGGCGGTGTCCGCCGACTCGGCCGCGGCCCGCATCGCCGAGCCGAGCGTGGTGCGGGCGAACAGATAGCCCACCAGCGCCATCGCCACGGCCGCGACGGCGATCGTCAGCAGGCTCTGGACCGGCACCGCGGCGCCCGACCAGCGCACCGACCCGTCGACCAGGTTGGGGAAGTCCTTGGGCTGGTCGCCCCAGATCGATCCGGCCGTGCTCTCCGCGACCAGGGACACGCCCATCGTCACGACGAGCGCGGAGAACAACTGTCCCTGGCCCAGCGGGCGAATCACCGTCTCGCGCACCAGCAGGCCCGCGACCACGGTGATCGCGACGGCGGCGAGGATGCCGAGCACCGTGGCCACGCCGCGGTCGTGGAGCGAGAGCGCCACGTACAGGCCCAGGGTGGCGAGCGAGGCCATCGCGAAGTTCACGACGTCCGTGGCCCGGTAGATGATCACCAGTCCGAGACCCATGAGGCCGTACACGGCTCCACTGGCCACTCCGCTGACCAGGACAAGCAGGAACTGACTCACAGTCCCTCCCTCGGGGACGAGCGCGTTCGCGCCATGTGTGCGGGAAGCATGATCACCTCACGGACTCTTGAGTTAAAGTGAACTCAATTCGGTAAGCTAGGCACTCGAATGCCGGACGGGCAAGCCTCGTGCACGGGATTTGTGCCGAGCGGGCGGTCGGGGCTCAGTGCCCGACGGGCGCCGGCGTCTCGATGAGTGCGATCCGTGCCGCCGACAGGCCGAAGACCGGAGCCGGGGCCGGGCCGCACGCGTCCGCACCGGCCGCGAGCAGGCCGGGCACCGGAAGTCGCCCGGCAGAGGACGCGGACGGGGCGTGCGCCCCGGCGTCGATCAGCAGACCGCCGAAGGTGAAGGTGATCGCCGGGGTGGCCTCGATGACGTAGAACGGAGGTTCGTCGAGGGGGCGGTGGTCGAGAAGGCGACCGGGCGTCGGCGTGCCGTTCTCGTCGGCGGTGGCATGGGAACGTGTCCACCCTTGGGGTGCCCTCCACATGCGAGGCGGTGATCCACTCGCGGTGGCGCGCGCGTCGGCCGGCTCCGGGGCGCCGTCCGGATTGACCCGGCGCATCTCCTCGACGGTCGGGTCGTCCAGACGAAACCGGCGAAGCGCGCGGAGCCGCCGGTGTGCTCCGCCCTCTCCGCCAGGACCACCGAGCCGCCCTCGGCGGCCACATGGGCGGCGGCAGAGAAGGCGGCCATGCCGCCGCCTGTCACCGGCACATCCACTGTCTCCGTATGCACAGCGGGTCCCACCGCCTTCGTGTCGCCGAATGAAGCAAGACGCTAATTGAACTCACTTCTGGAGTCGAGAGGACTGCGGGCGGGGTGTGACGGTACGGGTTTCGGCCGGATCAGTCGGGGATCAGAACCGCGCGGCCTCGTACCTCGCCGGCGCGCAGCCGCGTGATCGCCTCCGCCGCGCCCGACAGCGGGAACCGTTCCACGCCCACCCTCAAGGAGCCCTCCAGCGCCAGGGCGACGACCGCTCGCAGTTCGGGCAGGGTCCCCCAGAACGGCAACGAGATCTGCGTTCCGGGCGGGAGCGCGCCGGGCTTGCGGACCGTGAGCTCCCCGCCGCCGCTGCCCACCACGGCCAGTGCGCCCCCCGCCCGCAGCACGTCCACAGCCGGCTCCAGACTGGAGGGGCTGCCGACGAAGTCGAGCACGGCCGCCGCGCCGACTCCGCCCGCGCGGCTTCGCAGGACCGCCGCCGTGTCGGACCGCAGGAGCGTGCTGAAATGAGCGCCGCACTCGTCGGCCAGGGCGAGCGCCTCCTCCCGTACGTCCACGGCCAGCACCTGCGCGGACG
Organism: Streptomyces sp. NPDC001492; assembly: GCF_053597275.1. Taxonomy (NCBI): domain Bacteria; kingdom Bacillati; phylum Actinomycetota; class Actinomycetes; order Kitasatosporales; family Streptomycetaceae; genus Streptomyces; species Streptomyces sp. NPDC001492. The sequence continues at coordinate 122,639 of NZ_JBSFHW010000009.1, forward strand.
TCGTGGCGCGCAGGATCTGGACGGCCAGATGCCCCAGGCCGCCGACGCCGAGGACGACCACGCTCGCGCTCGCGTCGTCGCCCAGTGCGCGCCGGACGGTTGCCACGGCGTGGTACGCGGTGAGCCCGGCGTCCGACAGGGGCGCTGCCTGGACGGCGGCCAGGCCGCCGACCGGGACCAGAAGCCGTCCGGACGGTACGAGCATCAGGTCGGCCATCCCGCCGTCGCGCCCGAGACCCGCCCCCGTTCCGGTGCGGTCGGCGTCCAGAGCCGCGCGCCGGTCGCAGTAGTTCTCCGCCCCGGCCGCGCAGCGGGCGCAGCTCCCGCAGCCCCAGGGACCGTAGACGACCACCCGCTCGCCGACCGCCGGACCGGTGGCGAGCGGGCCGCGCTCCACCACCCGGCCCGCGACCTCGTGTCCGAGGGTGAACGGAATCCGGTACGGAAGATCCCCCGGCCGGGCGTCGGTGACGTGGAGGTCCGAACGGCAGAGGCCGGCCGCCTCCACCTGGATGAGCACCTCTTCGGCGGTGTGCGTGGGCCGCGCCACCTCGGTGAGGATCGGTGGGCCGCCCCAGCGGGTCAGCCGGAGTGCTCTTGTCCTGCCTGTTGACATACCGGCGACGGTAACAAAAATGAAGTCAGTTCAGTAGTGGCTGTGAGGTGGTGACCGTGCATGGCGGGTGAGCACGCGGAGCGTTTCACCGGGCGGATCGCCCTCGTCACCGGCGCGGGATCCGGCATCGGCGCGGCCGTCGCCCGGCGACTCGCCGCGCAGGGGGCCGAGGTGTTCGCAGCGGATGTCGACGGCGAGGCGGCACAGGCCGTCGCGAAGGAGGTGCCGCAAGTGCACGCCCTGACCTTCGACGTAGCCGAACCGGCCCAGGTCGACGAGGCCTTTGACGAGGTCGTACGGCGGCACGGGCGGCTCGACGTCGTGGTGCACGCGGCAGGAGTCGACGACCCCGCGGCCAAGGAGTGCATCGCCGAGGCCCTGGTCGCGGGCCGCCCGCCGGAGGTGACGGTGCGGCTCGGCGACGACGCATGGCGCCGCGTCATGCGCGTCAACCTGGACGGCACGTTCCATGTGCTGCGCGCTGCCCTGCGGGTCATGGTGCCGCACCGGTCCGGAACCGTCGTGACCGTCGGCTCGTCGTCGGCCTTCGACGCCCAGGCCGGTTATCCGCACTACGCGGCTTCGAAGGCCGGTGCGCATGCGCTGAGTCAGTCGGTGGCCAAGGAGGCGATCGCTTTCGGGGTTCGCGTCAACACGGTGGCGCCGGGGCCGACGGAGACGGGCATGGCGGCGCGGACGCCTGCAGCGCTTCGGCAGGGGTTTGCCGATCCGCGGGTTCGTCCGTATGCGACGGCGGAGGAGATTGCCGACGTTGCGTTGTTCCTGGCGAGTGAGGAGGCGGCGAACGTCGTCGGTGCTGTGGTGCTTGCCAATGGTGGGCGGTTCACGGTGTGAGGGTTCAACTCGAAGTGGCCGGAAGCGAGTTGCGGGTGGCTGGTCGCGCCCACGCGGCGGAGCCGCAGGAAGTCACAGCCCCGCGCCCCTCAAGGCGGCGTGGTCGAGGGAGGTTTGGATGTTCCGGCTGGATGCCGATCCCGCACTGATGCTGGAGTCCGACGAGCAGCGTCAACTGCGAGCGGTGCTGAGGGACTTGCTGGACGACGCCTGTGGGCCCGAGGGAGTGCGCAAGCAGGTCGAGAGTCGGCGGGGCTACGACCGGGCGCTCTGGGACCGGCTCGCCGGCGAGATCGGGGTGCATGGGCTCGCTCTGCCCGAGGAGTACGGCGGGGCCGGGTACACGTTCGCCGAACTCGCCGTCGCTTTGGAGGAGACGGGGCGTGTGGTCTGTCCCGCGCCGCTGCTGTCGACCGTCGTGCTGGCCGGACAGGCCCTGCTGAGCAGCGGTGATCGGCCGGTCTGCGAACGCTGGTTGCCGGGGATCGCCTCCGGAGCACTCACGGCCACCGTCGCCGGATTTCTGCACCCCGCCGACGTGACGGCCGAGCGCACCTCGGGTGGCTGGCTGCTGCGCGGAGAAGCCGATTTCGTGCCCGACGGCGAGGGCGCCGATCTGCTGCTGGTTTCGGCCCGTGCGCCGGACGGGGAGCGGCTGTTCGCCTGCGAGCCGGACGGCGCGACCTGCGCCCGTACGGCCCGCCGGGTCCTCGATCCCACGCGCCGCCAGGCGCTCGTCCGGTTCCGGGAAGCGCCTGCCGAGCCGGTCGGTGAGCTCGGGCAGGCGGCAGGAGTCGTCGACGCCGTGCTCGACGCCGGCCGGGTGGCTCTGGCCGCCGAGCACGTCGGCGGCAGCGCGCACGCACTGGACGCCGTACTCGACTACGTGTCCCGACGGACTCAGTTCGGGCGTGCCATCGGCTCGTTCCAGGCCGTCAAGCACCGGCTCGCCGATCTGCTCGTCGAGGTCGAGGGTGCGCGATCGGCCTCGGCGTACGCGAGCGCCTGCCTTGCCGGAGGGGCGTCGGAACTGCCCGTGGCCGCGAGTGCCGCAGCTGTTTCGTGCACCAGTGCCTATCGCCTCGCCACCACGGAATACGTGCAGCTCCACGGCGGGATCGGCTTCACCTGGGAGCACCCGGCCCACCTGTATCTGCGCCGGGCACGGGCCGACGAGGCCTTGTTCGGTACGGGCGACGACCATCGCCTGCGCCTGGCCGGGTTGCTCGGTCTCACCGGTTCCACCGGCTGATCGTTCGTCGGTCGCGCAGCGGCCAGTGTCTCCCGATCCATTGACAGGGGCATCTGTCCGCCACAGAATCGAACTCAATTCAGTTCAGTTTGGAGGAGCTCATGGCAGTCGAGGACGAGATCCAGTTCGAGCGGGACGGGCATGTGGCGCGGGTCTGGCTGAACCGTCCGCACAAGAAGAACTGTGTGACGGTGCCGATCCTCAACCGGCTGGACGAGATCATCACCGAGGTCGACGCGGACCCCGAGCTGCGCGTGCTGGTGCTGCGCGGGCGAGGGAACACCTTCTGCTCCGGGTTCGACCTGGACAGTCTCAAGGCGGACTTCGTCGGCAGGTCCAACGCGATCGACGTCGCCGTGCTGTCGGCGAAGGTCTGCGACCGGCTGTACTCGATGAAGACCCCGTCCGTCGCGGTCCTCGAGGGCCATGTCACCGCCGGTGGCTTCGAGTTGATGATCTCCTGTGACTTCGCGATCGCCGCGGACGACGCCCTGATCGGTGACTTCCACATCCGGCGCGCGCTGTTCGGCGGTGCCGGCCCGATCTACCGGGTCCCGCGCATGATCGGTGTCCGCAAGACCAAGGAGCTGATGCTCACCGGCAAGCTGCTCACCGGGGTCGAGGCCGCCGAGTTCGGCCTCGTCAACGCCTCGGCGCCCGCCGACAAACTCGACGCCACGGTCGAGGAGTTCACCGACCAGCTCGTCGACAAGAGCCCGTTCACCATGTGGATCACCAAGATGACCATCGACCGGAGCCTCGACGCGGACATCCAGTCGCTGATGGTCATGGAGCACCTCGCGGTCGGTGTGATGCTCAACTCCGAGGACGCGGCGGAGGGTGTGTCGGCGTTCCTGGAGAAGCGGGAGCCGCAGTGGAAGGGCCGCTGAGCGCCGCGGAGGAGACCGGGAGCCGGCTGCGCGGCTCCCGTTGCGCCGACTGCGCGGTGGCCGTCTGTCCCGCCGCCCCGGCGTGTCCGCGCTGCGGGGGGCCGGCCGAGCCGGTCGTGCTCTCCGCCACGGGCACGCTGTGGACCTGGACCGTGCAGCGGTACGCGCCCAAGTCGCCGCCGTACGTTCCGCCCGCCGCCGGATTCGCCCCGTTCGCTGTCGGGTACGTCGAACTGCCTGAAGGAGTACGGGTGTTGGCCGTCCTCGACTTCCGGCCCGAGGAGGCGGAGATCGGCATGCCGCTCACGATCACGGTGGGGGACGGGGTGCCGAGGGCCGTGGGAGCCGCCGTATGAGCGAGGAGGAGGTGCTCGTCTGCGGCGCCGGGATCACCTCCTTCGCCCGTACGGAGGTGAGCGGCCGGCAGTTGGCCGTGCAGGCCGTGCGGTCCGCTCTGGCCGACGCCGGGCTGCCGTGGTCCCGGGTGCGGGCCGCTTACGGCGGCAGCGATGCGGCCGGAAACGCCGACACGCTGGTGGCCGAACTCGGCCTGACGGGTGTGCCGTTCACCAACGTGCGCAACGGCTGCGCGACCGGAGGCAGCGCGCTGGTCGCGGCCACCCACGCGATCCGGTCCGGGGCGGCGGACGTCGCCCTCGCCGTCGGCTTCGACAAGCATCCGCGCGGCGCCTTCGACCCGCGGCCCGTCGACTGGGGGCTCGACGAGGCCTACGGCCGCGACGGGCTGATGGTGACCACGCAGTTCTTCGCCATGAAGATCCAGCGGTACATGCACGACCACGGCATCAGCGCCCGCACCCTCGCCCTGGTCGCCGAGAAGGCGTACGCCAACGGAGTGCTCAACCCGCACGCCTGGCGCCGCAAGCCGCTCGACGCGGACGAGATCCTGGCGTCCGGGATGGTCAACGACCCTCTGACCCGGTACATGTTCTGCTCGCCCGGCCAGGGGGCGGTCGCCCTGATCCTGTGCAACCGTGCGGTGGCCCGCGAGCTCGGCGGAACCCCGGTCGCGCTGCGGGCGGCGGTCGTACGGACCCGCAGGTTCGGCTCGTTCGAGGTGTTCAGCCCGTGGGCGCCACCGGGATCGCCGACGAGTGTGAGCGCGGACACCGCTCAACAAGCCTTCGAGGAAGCCGGGTTGGGGCCGCGCGACATCGACGTGTGCCAGTTGCAGGACACCGAGAGCGGGGCCGAGGTGATGCACCTGGCCGAGTGCGGGTTCTGCGGGCACGGCGAGCAGGAGTCGCTCATCCCCTTCGGGGCGACCGGGATCGGCGGCTCGCTCCCGGTCAACACCGACGGCGGGTGCATCGCCAACGGCGAGCCCATCGGCGCCTCCGGACTGCGCCAGGTCCACGAGGTCGTGCAGCAGCTGCGCGGCCGGGCCGGCGAACGGCAGGTGCCGGGGGATCCGTCGACCGGCTTCACCCATGTGTACGGGGCGCCGGGCGTCAGCGCCTGCACCGTGCTGACCCGCTGAAAGGAGGACCATGGACGGCATACCCGGCCCGCACGAGTTCCGCGCCGAAGCCCGCAACTGGCTGACCGGCGTGGCGAAAGAGCGCAACGGACACCGGGAATGGGGGCGTGGTGACGACTCGGTGGCCGTCTTCGAGAACTGGACCGAGGCCGAGGAGCATGCCCACACCGACCGCATACGGGACTGGGAGCGCATCCGGTACGACCACGGGTGGGGCGCGTTCGGCTGGCCGCCCGAGTACGGAGGGCGTGAACTGCCCTCGTACTACGAGCAGTTGTACCGTGCGGAGGAGGCCGCCTTCGAGGTGCCGCGGCGTACCGAGGTCTTCCCGGTCACCCAGCAGCTCGTCGCCCCCGCCCTCCGGGTCTGGGGCACGGAGGAGCAGAAGCGCCGCTGGTTGCGCGCCATGCTCCGCACCGACGAACTTGCCTGCCAGCTCTTCTCGGAGACCGAGGCGGGCTCCGATCTCGCCGCCGTCCGCACCCGGGCCGTGCGGGAAGGAGACGGCTGGGTCCTGCGCGGGCACAAGATCTGGACGTCCGGCGCCCGCGTCGCCACCTGGGGCCTGGCCGTCTGCCGTACAGATCCCGAGGTACCCAGACACGCGGGCATCACGGTCTTCCTGGTGCGGATGGACGCGCCGGGCGTGACCGTACGGCCCATTCGGCAGATGACCGGCGGCGCCAGCTTCAACGAGGTCTACCTGGACGACGTGTTCGTTCCGGACACCGACCGGCTGGGCCCCGTCGGCGAAGGCTGGCGGGTCACCCTCACCGTGCTCGCCGCCGAACGCCTCGACTCCGGCGGACTCGGCCTGGACAACGCCGACCGCGTCCTCGACCTCGCCCGCCACCTGTCCCGCCCGCTCACCGGCGGCGAACGACAGCAGGCGGCAGACCTGTTCGTCCGTTCCCTGATTCAGCGGCTCACCGGGCTGCGTGTGATGTCGACGCTGGCGGCCGGCCGCGAACCCGGTGCCGAGGCCTCGGTCGGCAAGCTCCACGCCACGGCGACCATGCGCGCCACCACCGACCTCGTCCAGCAGCTCCTCGGTCCGCGCCTGGCCGCCGACACGGGGGAGTGGGGCACGTTCGCCTGGACGGAGCATCTGCTCGGCGCCCCCGGCTACCGCATCGCCGGCGGCAGCGACGAGATCCAGCGCAACATCCTGGCCGAGCGCGTGCTCCGGCTGCCCAAGGAGCCGAAAGGAGGGGGGAGTTGAGTACGACGACCGAGGTGAGCGAACTCGGGCGACGGGTCCGCGAGCGGCTGGCCGAGCGACATCCGGGCGAGCCCGTCGGCGACCTGCGCACCTTGCCCGGCGGCCACTCGGGCCTGACCTACTCCCTCACGGCGGGACCGGTCTCGTACGTCGTGAAAGCGGTGCCGCCGGGACAACGCCCCGTCGGCCGCAACGACGTCCTGCGTCAGGCCCTGGTCCTGCGCGCTCTCGCCGGATCACCGGTGCCCGTGCCGGGTGTCGTCGCCGTCGACGAGGGTGAACCGGCCTGGTTCGCCATGGAGTTCGTGGACGGCGAGGCGATCGAGCCGGTCCTCGACGAGCACCGGCTCGATCCGGGCCTGTGTCGGGCCCGGATGCTGGCCCTGGCCGGCGTGCTGCGGGATCTGCACGGCACGACGGGACCCGGGGCGGGTGAACCGCTCGGCCCGGCAGGGGAGTTGGGGAGGTGGAGTCGCACCATGCGGGCCGTGCCACCGGAACTGCGCCCCGGGGCCGAGGACGTGCTGGCGGCCCTGGCAGCACGCATCCCCGATGGCATTCCTCCCACCCTCACCCACGGCGACTTCCGCCTCGGCAACGTCCTGTGCCGGGGCGAACGGCCGGCCGCCGTCGTCGACTGGGAGATCTGGGGATACGGAGATCCGCGCATCGACCTCGCCTGGTTCCTCCTCTTCGCCGACCACCGAAACTTCCCCCGGGTGGGCCGTGTCGTCCCCGGCCTACCCGGTGAGGAAGAACTGCTCACGGCCTATCTGGACGGCCGTTCGGAGCTCCCCGCCTTCGACTGGTTCCGCGCCCTGGCCCGCACCAAGATGGCGGCGATCATGGGCCACAACCTGCGCCGGCACCGCGAGGGCAAGCACCACGACCCCGACCAGGAGCGGCTGCCACCGACCATCGCGGCGATGATCCGCACGGCCCGCGACCTCCTCGCCCATCGGTCCTGAAGGAGCCCACCATGGATTTCGGACTCTCCCCGAAGGCCGACGAACTCCGCTCTCGCATGGCCGCGTTCATGGAGGAGTACGTCCTGCCCGCCGAGCCAGTCCACGACCGGCAGCTCGCCGAGGCGGACGATCCCCACGAACTGCCGCCGGTGATGCGCGAGTTGAAGGAGAAGGCGCGCGCCGAAGGGCTCTGGAACCTCTTTCTCGCACACGGCGACTGGGGCGCCGGCCTCACCAACCTCGAGTACGCGCCGCTCGCCGAACTGGCCGGGCGGTCGATCATCGGTCCTGAGGTGTTCAACTGCTCCGCCCCGGACACCGGCAACATGGAACTGCTCGCCCTCTTCGGCACACCCGAGCAGCAGGACCGCTGGCTGCGGCCGCTGCTGGCCGCCGAGATCCGGTCCTGCTTCGCCATGACCGAGCCCGAGGTGGCCAGCTCCGACGCGCGCAACATCCGTACCCGGATCACCCGTGACGGCGACCAGTACGTCGTCAACGGGCACAAGTGGTACACGTCCGGAATCCTCGACCCCGACTGCCGGCTGATCATCCTGATGGGGGTCACCGACCCGGACGCACCGACGTACCGGCAGCAGAGCATGCTGCTGATCCCGCGCGACACCCCTGGCATCACCGTGCTGCGCGATCTGCCGATGTTCGGCTACACCGACCGCTGCGGCCACGGCGACGTGCTCTTCGAGGACGTACGGGTGCCGGTGTCGTCACTGGTGGGCGGTGAGGGCGAGGGATTCGCCCTGGCCCAGGGGCGCCTGGGACCCGGCCGTATGCACTACGCCATGCGCGCGGTCGGATTCGCCGAACGGGCACTGGAGCTGATGTGCCGCCGCACGCTGACCCGTACCGCCTTCGGAGGCAAGCTGGCTGAGCGGGGCGTCGTCCGCGAGTGGATCGCCCGCAGCCGCATCGAGATCGAGCAACTGCGGCTGCTGGTCCTCAAGTCGGCCTGGCTGATGGACACCTCGGGCAACGCGGCCGCCCGTACCGAAGTCGCCGCGATCAAGGTGGCCGCGCTGGAGGTCGCGCACCGGGTGGTCGACCGGGCCGTCCAGGCGCACGGCGCCGCGGGGGTCAGCGACGACACCGTACTGGCACGGCTGTACGCGATCACCCGGGCGCTGCGGATCGCGGACGGTCCGGACGAGGTGCATCTGCGGACGGTCGCACGGCGTGAACTGGCCAAGTATCCGGAGGAGTCGGCGTGAAGGGACAGGAACTGGGCGGCCGGGTCGCCGTGGTCACCGGCGGCTCCCGGGGCATCGGACTCGGTATCGCCAAGGCGTACCGGGAGGCGGGCGCGCATGTGGTCATCGCCTCCCGGAAGCCGGACGGACTGGCCGCGGCACGCGAGGAACTGCTGCGGGTCAAGGGGGACGGAGACGTCCACGAGGTGGTCGCCAACGTCGGGGAGCCCGAGGACGCCGAGCGCTGTACCGAGGAGACCGTGTCCCGCTTCGGCAGCCTCGACGTCCTGGTCAACAACGCGGCCACCAATCCCTACATGGGCGATCTCCTCGACCTCGACCTGCCACGCGCGGAGAAGACCGTGCGGGTCAACCAGTACGGCATGGTCGCCTGGACCCGCTGTGCCTGGCAGGCGTGGATGCGGGAGCACGGGGGAGCGGTCGTCAACATCGCCTCCGTCGGCGGACTGGTCGTCGACCCGCACATCGGCTGGTACAACGCCACCAAGGCGGCCATGCTGCACATGACCCGCCAACTCGCCTACGAACTCGGCCCGATGGCACGTGTGAACGCCATCGCCCCCGGGCTGATCAAGACCGAGCTGGCCCGGGCCGTCTGGGAGCCCAGGGAGCCGATCCTGACCGCGAAGCTGCCGCTGCGCAGACTCGGGACGGTGGAGGACGTGGCGCACGCGGCCGTCTTCCTGGCCTCCGATGCCTCGTCCTGGATGACGGGGCAGACGCTGGTCCTGGACGGCGGGGCGACCGTGCTGCCGATCGGGGTGGAGGGGTGACCGGCATCGAGGAGCTGTTCTCGCTGCGCGGGCGGACCGCCGTGGTCACCGGGGCGTCGTCCGGGCTCGGGGCCAGGTTCGCCACGGTGCTCGCGGCGGCCGGCGCCACCGTCTTCGCCGCCGCCCGGCGGCTGGAGAAGCTCAAGGAACTCGCCGACGACAACCCGCGCATCCATCCCGTCGTCTGCGATGTCTCGCGGGAGGCGGAGCGTGTGCGGCTGATGGAGACGGCGCTCGACGAGAGCGGCCGGATCGACGTCCTCGTCAACAACGCCGGCGCGCCCGGTGCCGTACGTGCCGAGGACGAGAGCGCCGACGACTTCTCCGGCGTGCTGGATGTGAACCTGGTGGCGCCCTTCCACCTCGCGCGGCTGCTGGCCGAGGGGCCGTCGTCGTCCGGTCGTACGCGATCGGTGGTGAACGTCTCCTCCGTCCTGGGGCTGGTCTCCGGCGCCCCACTGGGTGGTGCGGCCTACGCCGCGTCCAAGGCCGGGCTGGTCGGGCTGACCCGTGAGCTGGCGGGGCAGTGGGGCAGGTCGGGGGTGCGGGTCAATGCGCTCGCCCCCGGCTGGTTCCGCTCCGAGATGACCGACGGGCTGTTCTCCGACGAGCGCTCCCGGCGGTGGGTCGAGCGCGGCACGATGCTGGGGCGCGGCGGTGAGCAGGGGGAACTGGACGGTGCACTCCTCTACCTGGCCTCGGACGCGTCCTCGTACTGCACCGGGCACGTACTCACCGTCGACGGCGGGTGGACGGCGCGATGAGAGTCACGGTCGACATCGACGGCGAGGGCCTGGCGCGGGTCGAGATGTGCCGCGGATCGGGCAACGCGATCGATCTGGCGATGGCGCGGGCGTTGCTGGACGCCGCGAGGGAGTGTGAGAAGGCGCGGGTACGGGCGGTGCTGCTCACCGGGCGAGGGCGGTCCTTCTGCGTCGGGGGTGATCTCAAGGAGTTCGCCGCGCTGCCGGGCGAGCGCCTGCCAGGGCATCTCACCGAGGTCACCGACGCGCTCCACGGGGCGTTGCGGATCCTCTCCGGGCTGGATGCTCCGCTGGTGGTCGCCGTGCAGGGGGCGGCCGCCGGGGCCGGGCTGGGCCTCGTGGCGGTCGCGGACGTGAGTCTCGCGGCGAGCGACGCCGGCTTCACGGCCGCGTACACCGCGGTCGGGTACACGCCGGACGCCGGGGTCAGCTGGTCACTGCCCCGGCTCGTCGGGCCGCGGCGGGCCGTCGACCTGCTGCTGACGAACAGGCGCGTCCCGGCCGCCGAGGCCCTGCAGATGGGTCTGGTGAGCCGGATCGTGGCACCGGAACAGCTGCACGAGGAGGCCGCGCGGACGGCGGGAGGGCTGGCGCGCGGAGCCACCGGAGCGTACGCGGCAACGCGTCGGCTGGTCGGGCGGGCGCTCTCCGCCGGCCTCGACGAACACCTCGAGACGGAAGCGCGCCGGCTGGCCGCCTCCGCGGTGTCCGCGGAGGGCAGGGAGGGCGTGTCGGCGTTCATCGAGGGGCGCCCGCCCGACTTCGCGAGGAAAGAGGCATCCGTGCGGTCGGACGGCCCATGACGGATCCGTCCGATCTTCGATTCGTAGCCGACTTGAACTTGGGTCTACTCTCGGACGACCGGACGGTGATCGGTACCGCCCGTGGAGAAGAGGGAGAGGCGATGGCAAGGGCGCGGATCGTGGATCCGGAGGAGGGGCCCAGGTCGAAGCGCAGCGCGATTCTCGTGGCTGCCGTGGAGCGGTTCGGGGAGGACGGGTACGAGAACACCAAGTGGTCGGAGGTCGCCGACCGGGTCGGCATCGGGCAGACAGCCCTGTACCACTACTTCGAGTCCAAGGCCCACTGCCTGCTCACCATCATGCGCCTGGAGCTCCAGCGCTCCCACGACCAGTTCGTCGAGGCCACGACCGACGAGCCGGACCCGGTGGAGGAGCTGCGCGCCGCGGTCCGGTCCGCCTTCGCGGTCACCGAGCAGGAGATCCGCCAGATGCGCATCCTGCAGGCCAACATGTCCCTGCTCGCCACCCCGCGGAAGTCCAAGCGCGAGGAGACCGAGCGCGTCGCGGCCCGCCAGCTGGTCCAGATGGTCGAGCGGGACTGGACGAGCCTGCTGATGCGCGGCATGGCGAAGGGCGCCTTCCCGGTACGTGACGCGCACACCCTCGGCCTCGCCGTCCTCGGCATGATCGTGAGTGTCTGGCGGTGGTACCGCCCGACCGGCGCGATCCCCCTGGCGGAGATCAGCGAGATGATCGAGGGATGCGTGGTGCGGATGGTCGCGGAATAGGCCCCGCCCCGCCCCTTGTCCGGGGCGGGGCGGCCGCCTTACAGTCAAACTGAACTGAACTCAGGTTGTTTCCTGGCGGTGAGGGAGAGCGGTCGGCAATGGTGCTTCGCGAATACATGGCCAGGATGGACGGCCAGGACCCGGAAAAGGCCCTCGAACTCCTGGAACCCGGCTTCCGGTTCCTCATAGCCCTCCCCGGCGGCCAGCGGGCCGGCACCTCCCGCGCGGACTTCGCCGGCTACATCGCCGGGCGGAACGCGGTGGATCGCAGGCACGAGATCGTGCGCCACTCGGTCGACGGCGACGTCGAGACGGCATACGGCTTCGTCGTCGACGGGGGCGTGACGACCGGGGCCTTCCTGTCCGCCGTGCAGGTCTCGCCCGCCGGGCTGATGGCCCGCTACCAGTCCTTCTTCACCCCCGACTTCGACCTCGTGGACCGGCCGTGAGCGCGCCGGCCACATCCCCCGCGCCGTTCCTGACCACCTGGTTCGGGATCCTGGACAGCGACAACGCCGACCGGATCCTCGACCTGATCAGCGACGACTTCTCCTTCTCCATCCTGTTCTCCACCGGGGGCGAGGCCGGCACCGACTTCCACGGCGGCCGGCCCGAGATGGAGGGCTACCTCGCCCAGCGCGAGGTGGGGGTCCGTACCCACCATCTGCTCACCGCGTCCACCGCCGGCCGGGACGAGCTGTACCTCGGCGAGGTGCGCCGGTCGGGCGTGCCGGAGGCGACGTTCGTGGCCTCGGCCCGGCTGGACGACGAGGGCAGGGTACGGCGCCTGCTGATCGGGCGCTCGCCCGCGGTCCTGTTCACCTGAGAAGGCGTGATCGAGGAGGCGCGATGTACAACCTCGTCCTGCTGGCCGCCCGGCCGCCCGAGTGGACCCACGAACGGTTCATCGACTGGTGGCGCGGCGAACACGCGCAACTCACAAGGCAGTTGCCCGGGCTCAGGTCCTGGCGGCACACCGACATCGACTCGGCGCTCGAACCACGCTCGGAAGGCTGGGACGGCGTCTCCGTCCTGGGCTTCGACACCGCCGAGGACCTGCACAAGGCACTGCGGAGCCCGGAGTGGGCGGCGGCCGTCGCCCAGGTGGGCGACATGCGCGGACGCCGGATCGCCGTCATTGGCGGCGAGACGGAGCTGTACGCGGACTGAGCACACCGGGGCGTGGAGCCCCTTTCGCAAAGAGGCGAGGAAGTGGATGCGACAGACAGTGCGGGAGTTCTACGACCGGTCCGAACAGGCCGACTTCACAGCCGTCGTCGACGACCACGGACGCCACGGCGCACGTGATCTCCTGCGGCGGGCGACCGAGCTGGCCGACGTCATGACCCCGGACGGCACGCCGGGTGGCACCGTGCTCCTCCAGGCCGACAACTCGTGGCGCACCGTCGCGGCGACCCTCGCCGTGGGGCTGACCGGAGGCGTACTGGCCCTGGTCAACCGGCACACCACCCGCGCCGAGTTCACCGCGGCCATGGAGGACATCCGGCCGGACGTCCTGATCGCCGAACCGTCCGCGACGGAGGAGTGGGGCGGCATCCCGGCCCTGCCGGTCGCGACGACGGCCGAGGCCCTCGACGGCTGGACGGTCCGCGCCGGCCGCGGCCCGCGCGATGTCTCCCGCTGGTCCGGCGGCACCGTCATCGGTCTCACCTCCGGCTCCACCGGACGCCCCAAGGGCGTCGTCCAGTCCGAGAACGCCCTGCGGTACGCGTGCTCCTGCACGATCGACGTCAACGGCCTGCGGGAGGGGGACGCGGTGGCCGCCGTCGTTCCGCTCTCCTCGACCGCCGCCTACTGCTTCGGGGTCTGTCTCTCGCTCATGCTGGGCGGACCCCTCGTCCTGTCCGGCCGATGGGACCGCGAGGAGGCGCTCGCGCGGATGGCCGCCCATGGCGTCCGGTGGACCATGTGCGTGCCGACCATGGCGCTGCAGATGGGCTCCGCCGCGGGTGGTTCGCACCCCCTCGCCGGGGTCCGTTCGATCACCGTCGGCGGCGGCCCCATGGACCGCGGCGCCCTCGCCCGTGCCGAACGCTCGCTCGGGACGAGGATCCTGCGCGTCTTCGGCATGTCCGAGTGCCTCGGGCACACCTCGCCCCGGCCCGACGACCCCGAGGAGATCCGCCTCGGCCGAGACGGACGGCCCTTCCCCGGCACCGACCTCAGGGCCGTCGCCGCCGACGGCACCGTCCTGGGGCCCGGGGCGACCGGCCGGGCCCAGGTGCGCGGACCGTCCCTCTTCCTCGGTTACGCATGCGACGGCAAGGTCGAGCCGCCGGCCCTCACCCCGGACGGCTTCCTCCCCACCGGCGACCTGCTGGTGACCGGCGAGGACGGCACGGTCACCGTCATGGGCCGCGAGAAGGACATCATCATCCGCGGCGGACGCAACCTCGACATCACCGAGATCGAGCGCGCCGTCGCCGCCCATCCGGCAGTGGCCCGCGCCTGCGTGGCCCCCGTACCGGACCCGCTCCTCGGCGAACGAGCCGCCGTGCTCGTCGTGGTCGAGGACGGCAGCGGCGAACTCGGCCTCGACGAGATCGCCGCCCACCTCGCCCGAACCGGCCTGTCCAAGGCCAAGTGGCCCGAGTTCGCCTTCACCGTGGACGAGTTGCCGCAGACCACCGTCGGCAAGCTGGACCGGTCGGGAGCCCGCAGGCTGGCCCACGACCTGCACGCGGGGCTCGCCGTACACCGCGAAGAGCATGGGCAACACCCCGAACAGCGCCGGCAAGGAGACGCATGACCGCCCCCACGACCCGCCCCACCCGTTTCGACCGCGGCCGATGGGCGCAGGGTGGACCCGAGACCGTACGACCCGGGGTCCACCGCATCCCGCTCCCGCTGCCGGAGGACGGGCTGCGGGCTGTCAACGTCTACGCGCTGGAGGGACTGACGGAGGGGCTGGTCCTGATCGACGGGGGGTGGTCGATCCCCGAGTCGCGCAAGGCACTTGAGGACTCGCTGGCCGACCTCGGCCACGACCTCGGCGAGATCAGCCATGTCCTGGTCACCCACATCCACCGTGACCACTACACCCAGGCCGTCGAACTGCGCAGGCTGCTGGGCTCCCGGGTCTACCTGGGCGCGGGCGAGCGCCGGGGTCTCGAACTGCTGGGCGAGCTGCGGACGGACGAGCCGGTCGGCTCGCTCGAGACCCTGCGCAGGGCAGGAGCCCACGACCTCGCCGAGCGCGTCGCCGCGACGTACGAGGGGAGCTTCGACGCCACCGTCTGGGAGGCACCGGACCGCTGGCTGCGAGCAGAGGAACTCTGTTTCGGGGACGCGCGGTTGACGGTCGTCCCGACCCCCGGACACACACAGGGGCACGTCGTCTACCTCGACCAGGCGCGAGGCCTGCTGTTCTCCGGGGACCACGTCCTGCCGCACATCACCCCGTCCATCGGCTTCGAACTCGGCGGCCCCGCCCTGCCGTTGGGTGACTACCTCGACTCACTGCACCTGATGACCAGGCTCGCCGACGCACGCCTGCTGCCCGCGCACGGTCCGGTCGGCGACAGTGTGCACGCCCGGGTCGGAGAGCTCCTGGCCCACCACGACGACCGGCTCGCCGAGACGCTGGCCGCCCTCGGCGCCCGTACGCGCACCGCGCACGCCGTGGCGGGGGAGTTGGGCTGGACCCGGCGCAGGGTGCCCTTCGCGGATCTCGGCGCCTTCGACCAGATGCTCGCTGTCAACGAGACGGCGGCGCACCTGGACGTGCTGGTGGCCCGCGGACGCGCCCGGTGCACACGGACCGACGGGGTCAACTGGTATACGGCCACGGCTGGTTAGAGCTTCTGCCTCCAGCCGGATTCAACGCGCCGTCCAGCCTCCGTCGACGTAGAGCTCGGACCCGGTCATGAAGCTCGCGTCGTCGGAGGCGAGGAAGGCCACGGCGGCCGCCACCTCCTCGGGCGTACCGAGCCGGCCGAGCGGTGTCCCCTCCACCATCGCGGTCAACCGGGGCGTGTCGCGCCACAGTTCGCGTGACCGGGACGTCTCGATGAAACCGGGGTGCAGGGAGTTCACCCGGACACCGCGCTGCGCCCAGTGCAGCGCGGCGTTCTTCGTCATGAGCCGTACGGCGCCCTTGGCCGCGTGGTACGAGAACTGGGCGCCGAACCCGCCGACCGTGCCGAAGATCGACGCGACGTTGACGATCGAGCCGCCGCCGGAGCGTTCGATCGACGGGCCGCCGTACTTCATGCCGAGCCACACGCCCCTCTGTGTCACGCCGAGGACCTGCTCCCAGGAGTCCATGGTCTCGGTCTCGACCGTGTGCATCGTGGCGATGCCGGCGTTGTTGACCAGCACGGACAGCTCGCCGCATGCAGCGGTCGCCGTGGCGACGACCTCGCGCCAGGCCGACTCGTCCGACACGTCCAGGGCCAGCCCCAGTCCGCCGCCTCCGACCTCCTCGGCGAGCTTCTCGCAGCGGTCGGCGTCGAGGTCGGTCACCACGACCGCCGCGCCCTCGGCAGCGAGCCGCCGCACGACGGCGTCGCCGATGCCTCCCGTGGCGCCGGTCACCAGCGCCGTCTTCCCGGACAGTCTCGATTGCATCGGGTCCCCTCACTTCTCGATGGTCCGCAGCGCTCGGCGCCGGGTCTCAGTCCCGTACGCCGAGCCAGGCGAGGGCGCCGCCGTCGATCACGTACGTCGATCCCGTGATGAAGGCGGCGTCGTCGGAGGCCAGGAAGCACGCCAGCCTTGCGACCTCCTCCGGGCGGCCGAGCCGTTGCACCAACTGCGGTGCGGTCAACTCGTGTTCCATGGCGTCACGGTCCGCTCCGGCGGCGAAGAAGTCCTGGGCGAGCGGCGTGTCGATGACACCCGGGCAGAAGCAGTTGCAGCGCACCGGGGCCAGATCGACGGCCGTGACCTTGGTCAGATGGATGACGCCGGCCTTGGTGACTCCGTAGGCGGGGGCGTTGCGGAAGCCGGTGAGGCCGGAGACGGAGGCGGCGTTGACGATGGCGGGACCGCGCGGCGAGCGGCGCAGATACGGTGCGGCGAACTTGGTCGTCAGCCACACCGCCTTCAGGTTGACCTCGTAGACCGCGTCCCAGACCTCCTCGGGGAGCGCGTCGACGCCACGGGCCGGTTCGGCCGTGAACGCGGTCTCGATCACCCCGGCGTTGTTGACCAGGACGTCGAGTCCCTCGAAGCGCTCCGCGGCACGCGTCACCATCTCGGCGATGCCGTCACGATCGCGCAGATCGCAGACGATCGCCTCGGCCCGCGCCCCGGCGGCGCGCACCAGTTCGGCGGTCTGTGCGGCGGTGTCCTTGTTCCGGTCGGCGACGGCCACCGCCGAGGCGCCCTGCCGGGCCATCTCCACGGCGATCGCCCTCCCGATACCCCGCCCCGCACCGGTGACGAGCGCGATCTTGTCGTCCAAGGACCCCATCATGAGTCTGCTCCCGAACGCCCGTCATCGGACATGAACTGAACTCGCTTCACTTGTGGCGAGTCTAGAGAGGTAGAGCAGTGGGCAGCAAGGCCCGGGACGGATCCCACCCCTGCCGCTTTGGTGAAGACTGAACTCAGTTCTGTCAATGGGCAAAGGTGCGCTCGGGCTCGACGGCGAGGGCGTCTTGGGGGCCTCACCTGTGTTTGAGCCGCGCTGAGGCGTGTACGCGATCGGTATGACCCAGTCGAAGCGTGAGACAGAGCGAAAGTACGATGCTCCGTCGGCCGATGACACCTCGTGGCTCCCCGAGCTCACCGGCGTGGACGGCATCGTGTCGGTCGTGGAACAGGGCACCGACGAGTTGGACGCCGTGTACCACGACACCGAGGACCTGCGGCTGGCCGGCGCGTCCGCCACGCTACGGCGCAGGACGGGCGGCCCCGACGCGGGCTGGCACCTGAAGCTGCCCCTGTCGCGGGACAGCCGGGAGGAGGTGCGGGCCCCGCTGTCCGAGAAGGTTCCGGAAACCCTGCGTGACCTGGCCCTTTCCCGTACCCGCGGGGCGGAGCTGACGCCGGTCGTCCGCATCCGGTCCACCCGCCGCACCCGGCACCTGGTCGACTCCGAGGGCGCGGTCCTCGCCGAACTGACCGTCGACCAGGTCCGCGCCGAGTCCCTTCGCGGCACGACCACGCTGGCCGCCTGGACCGAGATGGAGGTCGAACTCGCCGAGGACACCGAAGTCTCGCTGCTGGACGCCGTGGACAAGACGCTGCACAAGAACGGCATCGACCGTGCGGCCAACCCGTCCAAGCTGGCGCGGGCCCTGCAGGAGACAGGAGTGGGCGGTCCGCGGCTGCCGGACGTCCGGGCCGAGATCGTCGTACCCGGCTCGGCCGGCGATGACGTCCTCACCTACGTGGACGAGCTGGTTCACACCCTGGTGCGCCTCGATCCCGCGGTACGCCGTGACGTGCCCGACTCGGTGCACCAGATGCGGGTCGCCTGCCGTCGGCTGCGCAGCATCCTGCGTTCCTACCGGTCGGTGCTGGATCGCGCTGTCACCGATCCGATCCGCGAGGACCTCAAGTGGCTGGGCGGCGAGCTGGGCGCGGAACGCGACCAGGAGGTCCTCATGGAACGGCTCGGCGCGCGCATCGAGGCCTTGCCCACGGAGCTGGTCCTCGGGCCGGTCGAGGCCCGGTTGAAGGCCTGGAACGTCGCCAACACCGACGAGGCGCGTCACCGCACCCTCGATGCCCTGCGCACACCCCGCTACCTGGCCCTGCTGAACTCCCTGGCCGCTCTCACCGAGCAGCCGCCACTGCGTCGCAAGGCCGCCCGCGCACCGGAGAAGGTGATGGTCAAGGCGATCTTCAAGGAGTACGACCGGCTGGCCGGCCGGGTGGCGCACGCGCTGGAGCTCTCCCCCGGGACGGAACGCGACGTGGCGCTCCACGAGGCCCGCAAGTCGGCCAAGAAGACGCGCTACGCCACCGAACCGGCGCGTGCCTCGCTCGGCAAGCCGGCCAAGCGGCTCGGCAAGCGTGTGAAGGCCGTGCAGAAGGTGCTCGGGGACCATCAGGACAGCGTCGTGGCCCGGGACGCCCTGCGGAAGCTGGCCCTGGCGGCGCACGCCGCGGGGGAACCCGGTTTCACCTGGGGCCTTGTGTACGGCCAGGAGCAGGCCGTGGCTGCAGACCGCGAACGGGAGCTGCCGAGCGCATGGGCCGACGCGTCGAAGCCCGGCCTGCGCAAGGCGCTCACCCGCTGACAGCTGCCCCGCGCCGGGGTCCGGCCGCATGCGGGACGCCCGCCCGGGTGAAACCCCCTGGGCCTCCGGGCCTGTGCACCGAGCCCCGTCCGAACGGGGCGGCATCGTGACGGAGTCTCGACCCCGGACTTCCCAGGAGGACCCGCATGCTCGGCACCGACTTCCGCACCGGATCACCCAACTGGCTCGACCTCGGCAGCCCCGACACGGACACGGCCGCCGCCTTCTACGGCGCCGTCTTCGGGTGGCAGTTCGTGTCCGCCGGGCCCGAGGCCGGCGGATACGGGTTCTTCCAGAAGGACGGGAAGACCGTCGGCGCCCTCGGGCCGCTGAGCGAGGAGGGTGCCGCCTCGGCCTGGACGACGTACTTCCAGAGCGACGACATCCAGGCCACCGCCCGCGACGTGGTCGCCGGCGGAGGCGCCGTGCGCGCCGAACCCATGGACGTCATGGGTGAGGGCTGGTTGGGCCAGTTCACCGACCCCCAGGGCGCGCAGTTCGCCGTATGGCAGCCCGGGAGGACCAAGGGCCTGGAGAAGGCTTCGGAGGAGAACACCCTGGTGTGGGTGGAACTGCACGTCGGGGACCCGGAGGCGGCCATCCGCTTCTACGCCGGTCTGTTCGGCTGGCGTTCCCAGGAGATGCAGGCACCCGGGATGACGTACCGGGTGCTCAGCATCAGGGACGGCGACCAGCAGGAGGGCTCCTTCGGCGGGGTCGCGCCGCTCCAGGGCGAGGGCGAAGAGACGCGCTGGGTGCCGTACTTCGCGGTGGCAGACGCCGATGCCATCGTGACGAAGGCGCAGGAGAACGGCGGGTCGGTGCTGATGCCCGCCTCGGATGTGCCGGACGTCGGCCGGATCGCCTGGCTGGCCGACCCGGGCCAGGCGGTGTTCGCCGTCCTGAAGCCGAACCCGCGGCAGGGATGACGGCTCCTCACGTGCGGGCCGGAGGCCGGCGGTGACGTCGCCGCCGGCTCGGCATGCCGGGTCATGCTCGTCACCGCGTTCCCTTGGCGGCGAACTTGGCGACCGCGTCCACGTTCTCCTCGGTGATGAAGGGGGCCGGTGCGTCACGCCCGCCCGTGCGCCTCCTGCGAGCGGCGCGACAGCGCGTCGATGACCACCGCGGCGAAGAGCACCCCGCCCGTGATGACGAACTGGATGGCCGTGGGAGTGTCCGTGATCGCCATTCCGGACGCGATCGACTGGATGACCAGCATGCCGAGCACCGCGGACCAGGTCGTACCGCGTCCTCCGAACAGGCTGGTGCCGCCGATGACGGCTGCCGCGATGGCGTTGAGCAGCAGGACGCCCGATCCCGAGCTCTGGCTGACCGAGGTGATGCGCGAGGCCAGGAACAGCCCGCCGACCGCGGCCATCGTCCCGGAGACCGCGAGCACCGCGGTCTGGATGCCCGTCACATTGAGGCTGGCGCGACGGGCCGCCTCGACGCCGCCGCCCAGCGCGTAGACCTGCCGGCCGTAGTGCGTGTGCCGCAGCACGATGTCCAGGCCTGCCACCACCACGAGGAAGATCAGCAGGGCGAGTGGCAGCCCCTGGAACCGGTTGAGCAGATACGCGGTGGTGAACGCGACCACCGCGAGTCCTCCCGCGCGCACCACGATGTCCCGCAGTGAGCGGTGCGGCATGCCGGCGGCCACGCGGCGGCGCCGGTCCAGGTACGACATCAGGAAGACGAGGCCCGCGCAGAGCGCCGCCAGGCCGTAGGCGACGGCGTCATTGGTGAAGTAGTAGCTGGTCAGGTCGGCGACGAGCCCGTTCTCGTCCAGGTTGACCGTGCCGCTGGTGCCGAGGACGTAGAGCATCAGGCCGTTCCAGGTCAGCAGCCCCGCAAGCGTGACGACGAAGGCCGGTACCCGGGTCTTGGCGCAGGAGAAGCCCTGGAGGGCTCCCGCCGCGGTGCCCGCGAGCACCGCGAGGACGAGGGCGATCCATTCGGGCACGCCGTTGTTCACGTTCAGCACGGCGAAGATGGCCGCGGCGAAGCCGCTGATCGAGCCCACCGACAGGTCGAGTTCACCGAGCAGCAGCACGAACACGATGCCGACCGCGATCAGGCCGGTGCCCACGATGTCCACGCTGAGGTTGGACAGGTTCCGGGGGGAGAGGAAGTTGTCGTTGAGGGACTGGAAGATGATCCAGACCGTGGCGAGAACGAGCACCACGGGCAGCGAGCCCAGTTCACCGGCGCGGAACCTGCGCCGCAGGAAGTCGGCCCCGTCCTTCACGGCGAGGGCGAGGGCCGCCCGGCCGTGCGGCCCGCGGGTCTCGGCGGCCGCGGTCTCTTCGGCCCGCGTGTTGTCCGTCATGCGGCGCATCCCTTTCACCACGCCTCGTGGGTGGCCGGCCGCCGGGGCACGTTCTCGGTGGCACCGGTGATGGAGGAGATGATCTGTTCCTGGGAGGCTGTGTTCACGTTGAAGAAGCCGTTGTTGCGGCCGAGCCGCAGCACCGCGGCCCGGTCCGCGAGCGCTTTGACGTCCCCCATGTTGTGGCTGATGAGCAGCACTCCCATGCCGCGGTCACGCAGCGCGTCGACGAGGTCCAGGACCTCGGTGGTCTGCTCGAAGCCCAGCGCCGCGGTCGGTTCGTCCAGCAGGAGGACGCGGGGCTCGCCGAGGAGCGACCGTGCGATGGCGACCGTCTGGCGCTGGCCGCTGGACAGGGAGACCACCGGGGCGCGGAGTGCGGGCACGGTCCTGGTGAGACGTTCGAGCAGCTCGATGGTGCGGCTCTCCATCTCCATCTCGTCGAGGAACCCGAACCTGCGGATCTCCCGGCCGAGGAAGAGATTGCCGACGACGTCGAGGTTCCCGCACAGCGAGAGGTCCTGGTAGACGGTGGCGATGCCGAGGTCCCGGGCGTCGTGCGGGCGCCTGATGTGCACCGTGCGGCCCTCCCACTCGATGACGCCCTTGTCCGCGGGGGCGACGCCGGAGATCACTTTGACGAGGGTGGACTTTCCGGCGCCGTTGTCGCCGAGGAGGGCGACGACCTGGCCGGCGCGGATCTCCAGCTCGACGTCCTTGAGGACCTCGACGGCACCGAAGCGTTTGCACACGCCGTGCAGCGCCAGCAAGGGGGAATCCGGCACCAAGACCATCTCCTTCCCGGGGCTCGGATTCGCTCGAAGCCGGTTCGTCAGGTCAGTCCGGACCTGCTGCAGGCGGCCTCGAGTCGGGGGACGCAGATCTGCCGGACGGTGTAGAAGCCGTCCTTGACCAGGGTGTTCCTGATGTTGGCGGCGGTCACGGACACGGGGGTGAGCAGGACGGCCGGAACCGTCGTCCCGCCGCTGGTGGTGGCCTTGTCCCTGGCGACCTTTTCCAGGGCGGTCCGGCGGGCCGCGGCCACGGCCATGGCGGCGCCGGCGGAGGCCTCGGGGTCGAACGGCTTGTAGACGGTCATGTACTGATCGCCGGCCACGATGCGCTGCACGGCCCCGAGTTCGGCGTCCTGCCCGGTGACCGGGGGCAGCGGGTCGACCTTGTTCGCCTTGAGGGCGGAGATGCTGCCCCCGGCGAGACCGTCGTTGGCGGAGTAGACCCCCTGGATGTTGGCCACGCCCAGGGCGGCGATGGCGCCGGACATGTTCGTGTTCGCGATCTCAGGCCGCCACTGCGGCGTGTCGTACGCCTTGCCGATCTTCACTCTCCCCGTGAGCACGGACAGCGCGCCCTTCCTGAACGACACCGCATTGGGGTCGCCGGGATCGCCGTTCATCATGACGATCTGGGGTGTGCGGCCGTGGTCGCCCATGGCCTTCAGCAGTGCCCTGCCCTGGAGCCTGCCGACCTCCTCGCCGTCGAAGGAGACATAGCCCGAGATCGGGCCCTGCGCGAGCCGGTCGTAGGCGATCACC
Source organism: Streptomyces sp. NPDC001492 (assembly GCF_053597275.1). Taxonomy (NCBI): domain Bacteria; kingdom Bacillati; phylum Actinomycetota; class Actinomycetes; order Kitasatosporales; family Streptomycetaceae; genus Streptomyces; species Streptomyces sp. NPDC001492. The sequence continues at coordinate 145,336 of NZ_JBSFHW010000009.1, forward strand.
GGGATGTGCGCCCGAGCGGCCTCCTGCACCGCGGGGCGAAGGGATCTGGCGTCCACCGCCACGAGCACGATCGCGTCGACACCCTTGGTGATCATCGAGTCCATCTGGTCCTGCTGGAACGCCACATCGCCCTTGGCGTTGGCGTACTCGATCGTGCAGCTCCGGCACAGCTCCATGATCTTCTTCTCCAGCAAGGGCCTGTCCTGTGTCTCCCAACGGGCCGTGGTGGCATCCGGCAGCAGCAGGGCGATCTTCGGTGCGGTCCCCCCGTCGGAGTCGCCGTCGGTGCCCGACCCGCAGGCCGGTACTGCCACGGCCGTCGAGACCGCGGTCATGACGACGGCCGCGCCCCGTATGCAGGCCTTCATGCGCGAGACTTCCCTCCGAGCGCGGGTCGGGTGGTCACGCCGGCATGGAGATCCAGAAGTGCACTGGTCGCTGCCCGCACGCGGCGACACCTGGCCCTCTCACGCGAGCGGCAAGACGACCATGCCGTCAGTGTGGCACCGGCCACGGCGATCTGCGAATGCAGTGGCGGTTTGCTCTGATATGCGATTCTGTTGTGGGGACGCCCGATCTCAGCCGCATCCGCGGCACGGACGGGAGGTAGGTTGCGGACATGCCTGAAGACGGCGGTGCCCGGGCCGGAGTCTCTCAGCTGCGGGCATCCGGAGCCGACGGCGCGGACTCGGGCGGGCTGCGCGCGGTGCCGGAGGCGGCAGCGGGCGAGCGCGCTCTGGCCTTCGCCGGAGCGGCCATGGCAGCCGTCTACGTGCCCGCCGGCGACTCGGACGAGCTGAGACTGGCGGAGACGGCACGCTGGGCCGTCTCCGACTACCGGCTGCCGGAGCGGCTGCCCCTGTCGGGGGGCTCACCCGCCGCGCTCGCCTTCCGCACCGACCGGCCGCTGTGGCTCACCCCCGCGGAAGTGGCCGCCTACCCCGAGGGCGCCCCCACACCGCCGCACACGGAGTCCTCGCTCGGCGCCCTGCCGCTGGAGGCGGACGGCAGCCGGCTCGGCTGCCTCGTCGTCGTGGGGGGTGGCGCGGACGGCTTCGAGGACGAGCAGCGCCGCTTCCTGGAGCGGTACGCCGATGCCGTCGCCGGTCTGCTTCTGAGCGCTGCCGGCCGGTCCCCGCCGTCGCCGCTGCTGGGCCCCGCGCTGCGGAGCCTGCGCGTCGGCTCGTTCGTGCTGGTGCCCGACACCGGCCTGATCGACGCGGACGACGCCCTGCTCGAACTCCTCGGTATCACGCCGGCCGACTTCGACGGCAAGGCGGACACCCTGCTCGCGCACGCCCTGCCCGAGGACATGCACGCCCTGGTGTCGGTCCTGGAACCGGCTCCCCAGGCGTTCGGCCGGCGGGAGCTGGAGTTCCGGGTGCGCGGCCCGACGGGGGAGATGCGCTGGCTGAGCCTGAGCTGCCGGGTCGTGGCGGGCACCGAGGACCGCCCCGAGCAGGTGCTGGGCGTGGTGACGGCGACCTCCGTGCTGCGCGGCGGCCCCGACGACGTCTCCAGGATCCAGTGGCTGACCGCCGCACTCGACGACGCCACCACCGTCCGTGACGTCGGCCGTGTCGTGGTCACCGCGCTTCGGGAGCCGCTGGGCGCCGACCGGGTGGCCCTTGCGGAGCTGCAGGGCGACCGGCTCATGGTCACCGTGCTCGATCCACCGCAGCCCGCCGCCTGGCCGGAAGCCTGGCGCGCCGAGTGGCGCACCGAGTGGCCGGAGGCACCGGTCAGCGCCCTGCCCACCCTCCAACTCGCCCTGCGCGACGGCCGGTTGGATCTGTGGCCGGCCGGCACGGCCTTCGAACCGAACCTCGCGGGCATCGGTGACGGAGGCCTGGCCGTCCTGCCGCTGCCCGCCAAGGGCCGCGTCGCCGGCCTCTGCATGGTCGGCTGGGACCAGCCGCACGAGTTCGCACCCGACGAGCGGTCCCTGCTGACCGCCACCGCGGCGCTCGTCGGACAGGCCCTCAAGCGGGCCCACGAGCACGACGCCGAGCAGGAACTCGCGACGATGCTGCAGCGCAGCCTGCTGCCCCGTCGCCTGCCCACGCTGCCCGGCGGGACGGCCGTGGCCCGGTATCTGCCCGCCCGACGGGGACTGCAGGTGGGCGGCGACTGGTACGACGTCATCGCCCTGTCCGAGGACCGCGTGGCCCTGGTCATCGGCGACGTGCAGGGGCACAGCGCCGGAGCCGCGACCATCATGGGCCAGATGCGTACGGCCGTCAGGGCCTACGCCGTGGAGGGCCACCCGCCCGACGTGGTCGTCTCCCACGCCAACCGCCTGCTCGTCGGCATGGAGACCGACCTCTTCGCCACCTGCTGCTACGCCGAACTGGACCTGGAGCAGGGCAACACCCTCTTCGTCCGGGCCGGGCACCTCGCCCCCCTGGTGCGCCACCCCGACGGCAGCACCGAGGAGATCGAGGTCGAGGGCGGACTCCCGCTGGGCATCCTCGACGAGGCGGAATTCCCCATGACCGCGGTCGAGTTGTCTCCCGGCACCGTCCTCGCCCTGGTCACCGACGGCCTGGTCGAGGCCGCCGGTCTGCCCCTCGACGAGGGCATGAACCAGACCCGCATCGCGCTCGCAGCGGCCGATCCGGCGGATCTGGGGCGCATGGCCGACCAACTGCTCGGCGACGTCGGCCGCCGCGAGGACGACGTCGCGGTGCTGCTGCTGCGCTACGACGGGATGGGGACCCGGCCGATCAGGGCGGGCTGGGTGGTGTGGCGGCTGCCCGACGCCGTCATGCACGCCCGACGTTTCACCGCCCGCACCCTGCGCAGCTGGCGGGCCGAGGACGTGGCCGACGCGGTCCTGCTGGTCGTGTCCGAGCTCGTCACCAACGCCCTGGTGCACACACAGGGCCCGGTCCGTCTCGACCTCATGCTCCGTGGCGACCGGGTACGGGTCTGTGTGAGCGACTCCTCGCCCCGTGCCCCCGCCAAACCAGTGATCGTGGACTGGGAGTCGACCGGCGGCCGGGGTCTGCTCCTGGTCGAGGCGATGTCGGAGTCGTTCGGCTCGATGCCGGTGGCCGGCGGCAAACAGGTGTGGAGCGAGATCGTCCTGCCGGGACGAGCACCGGCGCCCTCCGCCTCGGGGCCGGGAACGGAACGAGGGGGCCTCCGGTGAGAACCCGCCTGTGGCATGTCGCCGCCGCCCTCGTCGCGGGGCTCATGACGATGTCCCAGGCCGCCTGCGGAGGAGACGGCAAGGCGGGATCGGACAGCTTCACCGTCGGCCTGCTGCTCCCGAGCCGATCGGTCCCCCGCTGGGAGCACTCCGACAGACCGCTGATCGAGAAGCGGCTGAAGGAGCTGTGCCCGCGCTGCGCCGTGAAGTACGCCAATGCCGAGAACGACGCGGACCGGCAGCGGCAGCAGCTGACCTCCATGATCACCACGGGGGTCCGGGTCCTGATCCTCGACGCCGCCGACGCGCGGGCGCTGCGTTCCTCCATCGTCGAGGCCCACCGGGCGGACGTACCGGTCGTCGCCTACGACCGGCTCGCGGAAGGCCCCATCTCCGGTTTTGTCAGCTTCGACGGAGCACAGGTCGGCAGGCTCCAGGGCGAGGCGCTCCTGAAGGCGATGGACGGCCGGACGAAGAGCAGTCAGGTCGTCATGCTGAACGGCGATCCGACCAGCCCCAACGCGGCCTGGTACAGAAAGGGCGCCCTATCCGTCCTGGCGGGCAAGGTCAGGATCGGCAGGTCGTACGCCATCCAGGGCTGGAGCACGGACGACGCCCACGCCCAGATGTCCGCCGCCGTCGCAGCCCTGGGCCCGGACCGGATCGGCGGGGTCCTGGCGGCCAACGACGCGATAGCCGCGGGTGCCGTGTCCGCGCTGAAACGCGCGGGCGTCAGGCCGCTTCCCCCGGTCACCGGTCAGGACGCCGACCTCGACGCCCTACGGCGCATCGTCGCGGGCGAGCAGTACATGACGGTGTACAAGCCGTTCCGGGCGGAGGCGGACACGGCCGCCGCCATGGCCGTGGCGCTGGGGCGCGGCGACGATCTGAGCAACGTCGCCACCACGACCACCGACAGTCCCACCACCAGTCGTATCCCGTCCGTGCTGCTCGCCCCGAGGCCTGTCACGGCCCACACCATCGAGCAGACGCTCGTCAAGGACGGCGTGTACACCGTCGACGAGATCTGCACCCACGCGCTCCGGACCGCCTGTCAGAAGGCCGGACTCGCACGGTAGTCGCCTCACTGTGTGCTGCAGACCGTCTTCGGTGCCGCACTCGGGGTGGGCTGTGCGTTCTGCACTGCCTGTATGCCTGCGAGGAGGTGCGGGATGTCGGGGTCCTGGCGGGCCGCGGCTCGTGCCAGGGTCAGCAGAACGGCCTCGTAGAAGGCGTCCCGCACGGCGGGAGCCATGACGTCGGAGGCGTCCAGACAGCGTGGGCCGTCACCGCTGAGCCGTTTCGCGATCTCGTCCTCGACCCGGCCCTCCTGCGGATGGACCTGGCGGTTGGCCGAGAAGACGTGTGCCACCTCGGCCCATTGCTGCTGGCCCTCCTTGGAGGCCAGCCGCTCGATCAGGTCCTTGGCCTGGCGGCGGTCGCTGAACAGGGCCGCGAAGTCACCGGTCACCTCATGGGCCCGGACCCGACCCGGGCCTCCGGGCAGCAGCGGAGCGGAGTCCATCAGCTCTGCGCGCTTGGCTGCCGCCTCTCCGTAGAAGAAGCGGGCGAAGGAGCCCTGGTGCTCCAGAGTGCATCCGCGCAGGCCGCCGAACAGCAGTCCGTGGCCGTCCGGGGCGCCGCGGTGATCGGTGAGCAGGGCGTGCGCGGCCGCCGGCTCGTCCTTCTGGAACGGACGGGCCCATGCCTCCCAGGCGCCGCGCACCGCAGCACTGGTCCACCAGTGTTCGCTCTTGTTCCTGCCGAGCGCCCACTTTCCGTAGACGCGCGGACCCGAGCGCTGCAGCACCAGATCCTCGATCCAGTCGGTGCCGGGCCAGCCGGAGGCGCCGTCGTCCCCCATGCCGATGCACCAACTCGTCAGCGGCGCCGGGTGGTTGGCGGGCCGGTGGCCCTTTCGGTACCAGACGATGCTCTTCAGGTCCGCCTTGACCGGGACCCAGTACACGTCCTGGGAGGTCCCGCTCGCCGAGCTCCACGGCGAGCCGTACTGCTGGGGGTCGTAGAGGCTGTTGAGCCGCTTCAGCCGTTTCTGGTCCGCGTACTCGGCGAGTTCACCGATACCCGGCATGATCACGATGTCCGGGGGCTCACCCGACTGCACCTTGGAGAGCAGCACCTCGCGCTGGGCCGCGGTGCCCTGGTAGCGGAACGGGATGCCGAACCCCTGCAGCACCTCCTTGAACTGCTTCTCCTGGGTGCCGGTCCACGTCCCGAGGATGGTCACCGGCTGCCGGTCGTCCTGCTCCGCCCACACCACCACGATGCCGGTGGCCGCGGTCAGCAGCAGGACCAGGACGAGCACCAGCACCTTGAACCGCCGGGTCACCGTCGCCTCCAGTAGTCGCTGTCGAGCCGGAGCACGAGCCCCGTCGCGGGGAGCAGGACGACCAGCAGCCCGCCGATCAAGGTGCCCCGGTACACCCTGTCGGTCCAGGCGTTGTCGGCCAGTTGCCGCCGGACGTCCTCGGACTTCTCCGCGACCGCCTGCTGCGCGCCGACCAGCTCGTCGCTGCAGCAGTTCTGACCGGAGACCTCGGTGATCGTCCGCAGGTCGCCGAACGCGTTGTCGAGGTCGTCCTCGGTGGAGGACGTCGTCATCAGCGGGACGACCGCGAGCAGCACCGTGAGGACGAAGCCTGCGAGCAGGTACGGATTCCAGTCGCGGCCGCAGCGGTCGCGCAGCACGAACAGTGCGGACATCAGGGTCAGTGCCAGGGCCGCCAGGGAGAGTTCGGAGATCCACCAGCCGCTGCGCTGCACCCACCCCGTGGAAGCGGTGGCTTCGGCGTGCTTCAGCTGGACCTGCTGCAGCCGGTCCAGCCGGGGCACGAGCCCCACGCCCGGGCGGGTGAGCAGCGACCTCGCCTCCTTGAGCTTCTGCTCCTGCATGAAGTCCTGGTCCTGGTACTGGGACGTGCCGAGGTTGAGGGACTGGCCGTAGGTGGCGAGCAGACCGTTGACGGTGCCGAGGTCCTGGTCCGTCCGGTCCGCGATCCGGGACAGGCTCTGGTCGGCGGCGGAGAGCTGGGACCGGTAGGTCTCGCCGGAGCCCGCGACACGGATGAGGTCCTTGTGCCACAGGACCTCGGTCTCCCACTCGGCACGCAACACCGCGAGCCGGGCGGCGGCAAGGCCCTGGACGGCCGGTGCCTCCCGGGAGGAGAGTGCCTCGGCGCCGCGCTGGGTCTGGTGGTAGGAGAGGAGCAGGGAGGCCACCGCCACCATCGCGCATGTCGTGAGGACCAGGAGGTGCACCTCCAGCAGCCGGCGGGTCCGAAAGGGGCTCAGGCGTCCGCGCCAGAAGGCGGCAGGGGAGTAGCCCCGCCGGGAGGCGGCGAGTCCGCTCGTCACAGCAGCTCCTTCCCGCAGACGATGCAGTAACGGGCCTCGCTCCCGGCCGGGGTGGAGCAGTGTCTGCAGCGCGGCCCCGGACGCGGGAAGACCGTGTCGGTCAGGGTTCCGCCGGGATAGGAACCGGCGCGCAGGATCATCGGGCGGAGGGCACCGGAGTCGACGGCGGTCGGCAGCCGGACCCGCCCCGCGGCGGCGTCCTCGATCTCGGCGACCTCGCGGATCTCACCCAGCACCCAGTCCGCGTCGAACTTCTCCGCCATGCTCGCGGCCTGCCCCAAGCAGCGTTCGGCGGCCTCCCGCTGGCCTTCCTGGAGAGCCTCGAGGCCCTCCCGGAGGGCATTGCGCATGGCGGTGGTGCCGGTCAGGAAGCGCACGCTGGCAGCGCCCGCCGAGGCGTGCGCCGGGGCCGGTCCGGGGCGGTGCCAGCGGGCGACGACGGGCGCATGGACCTCGCCGATGGAGACCATGGCGAACTGGAGGTCGGTCTCCAGCGGGTCGGCGTCCGCGTCGGCGACGAGGGTGAGCAGATAGTCGCGCCTGCCCTGCTCCCGCCACTGGTAGGTCGGGAAGCTCCAGCGGTGCGGCCGGTCGGGCTGCGGGAGTGCGCCCAGGCGGCGCGGCCTCGGTGCCTTCTCGCTGAGCGAGACCTGGCGCACGGAGGGCCGTACGGTCACCTCGATCGGCAGCTGCGGGGTGTGCACCCGGCGCAGCCGCTCGATGGCGCCGGTGATCGCCCCGCCGAGCCCCTCCTCCACGAACTCGGCGGTGCCGTGCAGCCGTTCGGCGAGGGCCAGCAGCGGGTCGGGGTCCCAGTCCGCGCCCACGGCGAACACATCGCAGGTGAACTGCCCGGTGCAGGCCTCCAGTTCCTCCTCGAGCCGGGTCTCGCCAGAGGCGCTGCTACCGTCGGTGATCAGCACCAGATGGCGTACGGAGAGCGGGCGGCCGGTGAGCAGGGCGCGAGCGCCGGCCGCCCAGACGGCGTACCCCGCGGGCCGCGGACCGTCCCGGTGCAGCGGGAGCGCGCCCGCGGCGAAGACGGCCCGGCGCTTCTCGGCCTGGTCGGCGACGGCCCACTCGGCATCGCCCCGCGGATAGCACCGCACCGGCCCGGGGCCGCTGCCGAGCACGGTGAAGGAGATACCGTCGGGCAGGGCGCGCAGTGCGGCCGCCAGAGCGTGCCGGACGGCCGGCCGGTTGGCCTCGGCGACGTCCACCGCGATGATCACGGCGAGTTCCACCGCGGGCAGGTCGACGGGGGCGCTGTCGGCGGCCACGTCGACCCGCAGATGGGCCTCGATCTTCGCGCTGCGGTGCGGGCGCAGGTCACCGTCGAGATCGACGTGCAGCTGGATGTCCGGCTGCAGCCGCAGGGTGTGGCTGCTCATGGCGTACGTCACCGCTCCTTCCCTTCGTCGCCGTTCGGGCTGTCGCTGCCGTACGGCCGGCCGTCAGAACACGGTCTGGGGCCGTATCGCGTGCAGCAGGTCCACGAGGTGCTCATGGGCGGCGGCCGACTCCCGGTTGCGTGCGGCCAGTTGCCGGTAGTGCGACTCCATCTGTCTGCGCAGCTCGCGCTCCGCCGCGCTCATGCGTCTGAGGCTGCGGACGTACAGCCGTCCGGCGTCTCCTCCCGTGGCGCCTGGCCGGTCGCTCAGGCCGTGCAGGGCGTCCAGTTTCCATTCGTGCAGTTCGGTGCTCAGGCGCAGCGCCTCGTCCTCGGACAGGCTCGGCTCACCGGCGCCCGGTGTCTGGTGCACCAGGCCGGCCAGCTCGGCCAGCGCCGCGTCCACGTCGGCCGGCGCGGGCAGCTGATCGCCGTCCCCGGGCAGCCGGGCCGCGCGGATGCGCAGGGAGGCGATCCGGGCCACGGTGTGGTCCAGGGTGCCGGGGCGGACCCGGCCGAGCACGTCGAGGGCCGCCCCGCGGTCGCCCGCCCGCAGCGCGAGGCGGGCCAGGCCGAGGGCGGCGCCGCCGTGCGCGGGGTTGCGGGCGAACACGGCCTCGTACAGTTCCTTGGCGGTGGGCCCGGCCCGGTCGTCGCCGAGCCGCTCCCCGCAGTAGGCGAGGGCCAGTTTGGGCGCGTACTCGCCGGGGAGTTCCAGGTGCACCTGAGCGAAGTGGGTCCTGGCCTCGGCGACCTGCCGGGGGTCCTCGTGCAGGCCGGCGCTGCGCAGGGCGAGCAGCGCGCGGTGCCACTCCAGCCGCCACCGGCGCACGGCGGACGGCCCCGGGATGGAGTCGGCGGTGTCCAGCTCCAGCTGCGCCCGGTTCAGGTCGTCCTCGGTGTTCCGGTCCAGCAGGACGCGCACGTTGTGCAGGCAGATCTCCACCGAGCGCGGCTCCCGGTCCTCCTGGTCGAGGAGTTGGCCGGGGTCGTAGCCGCTGCTCACCTCGAACCGCGCGGTCTGCGGATCGCCCGGATAACGCCGCGGCACCGGCAGACAGCGGGCGATCTCGGCCGGCGTGGGAGCGCCCAGGTCGAGGGCGGGGGCCGCCGGCGGTTCGTAGCGGAAGCGGCGGGGGCGCTCCAGCCAGTGCTCGATGCCCGGGACCGTGCCGAGCCGGGCACCGAGCAGCTGCGGGGACGGCCGGAAGTAGTCGGAGGGCTCGGGCGGGTCGCTCTTGCCGCGCAGTGCACGGATCTCCCGCAGCGCGCCGCGCAGCTGGCCGGCCATCTCCCGGGCGTCGGCGAACCGCTCGCCCGGGTTCGGCCGTACGGCACGCTCGACGACCCGCCAGAACGAGGCGGCGCCGAGACCAGGCGCCTTGTCGACGGCCCAGCCGCCGAGCTCCCGCAGGGTGACACCGACGGTGTGCAGGTCGTGGGCGACGGTGGGGCCCGGCAGGAACGCGGTCTCGGGCGCCATGTACGGGGGCGTGACATGGGCCGGGGGCCGGCTCTGGCCGTGTTCGCGCATGCCGCCGAGATCGATGACCTTGACGCCGTCCTCGTGGTGCACCACGTTCGAGGGCTTCATGTCCCCGTACACGAAGACGCGTTCGCGGCCGGCGTGCAGATGGACGAAGGCCTCCAGGATCTGGCAGCCGTATGCGGCGACGTGCTCGATGTCGAGGACCGTCTCGCCGCGCCGGGTCTCCTCGACGACCTTCTCGAGGGTGCCGTCGCCGACGTCGTCCATGACGAGGTAGCCGCCGGTGACCTGGCCGTCGGCGTCGCTGCGGGCGACGAAGTCGCGGATCTGGACGATGCGCGGGTGGCGGATCGCGACGAGGTTCTGGCGTTCGACGTCGGCGAGCCGGGCGCCGTCCTGCTCGTAGCGGTTGAGCAGTCCCTTGACGGCGACGACGTCGCCGAGATGGGTGTCCTCGGCGAGGTAGACCCAGCCCTGCCCGCCGTGCGCGATGGGCCCCATGATCCGGTACTGGTCACGCAGCAGGTCGCCCTCGGTCAGTTCCGGACGGTACGAGTAGGGCCGGCCGCAGACCGGGCAGTGCCCCTCGGTCGGCACCGGGCCCTCGGTGTAGGGCGGGGCGAAGGTGATGCCGCAGTCGGCGGACGAGCAGGCCATGGTGATGCGCAGCGGCGCTTCGGGGTCGATCAGGCGTGCCTCGGCGGGTCGCGGCACGCGCCGGGGCAGCGCCAGGAGTTCGCCGGGCCCCAGCTCCCGCGGGTTCTCGGGCAGGGCGGGCAGCTCGGGGGCGTCGACGGCACGGCCGCAGTCGGAGCAGTAACCGGTGGGCAGCACGGTGCCGCCGCAGGGGGCGCCGCTGAAACGCCGGTGCGGGCAGGCCGTCATGCTCTTGCCCTCCTCCGCCGCCCGGGCCGGGCGGAGCCCCTCATCCCTGGCCTCCGTGGTGCCGGAGGTCGGCTCGCACGGTTTTGATCAGCCCGCGCAGCCGGGACAGTTGCTGATGCGGCTGCGTGAGGGCTTCGATCACGCGGAGCTCGTGCCGCCGCCGGTCGGCGGTCTCGGTCGCGCGGCTGAGGGAGGCGCTGTCGACGACGTCGCGTCGGATCGCGCGGCCGAACTCCGCGTTCTGCAGACGGGTGACCAGCGCGTCCGCATGGGCGAGCAGCGCGGGCCGCAGGAGTTGGTCGCGGGCGGCGTTCCAGCCGGTGCCGCCCTCGTGGCGGAAGACGAGCAGCAGCCGGACGCCGAGGACCCGTAATCGGACCAGGAGTTCGATCAGCGGACCCGGCTCTGGTTCTTCGTCGAGGCCGTCGACGAGGACCGTGACCGGGCGGACGGGCGCGCGGTCGGCCACCCGCGCGGGCTGGGGCTTGCGGCCGAGCAGCCAGTACCAGTACGCCAGGTACTCGCCGGTCGGGACGGTGATCCTGTCCAGGGCGCGGTCGGCGAGGTCCGGTCTGCTGGCGCCGCCGCGATGGACGACGTCGGCGCGGTGCAGCAGATGGCGCAGCGAGCGGTCCTTGCCGCTGCCCGGGGCCACCACGGTGATCTTCACCGGGTCCTCGTCCGGGTCCTCGAACCACCGGATCGACCGCTCCTCGAAGTCGCGGTCCCATGCGGAGGGGCGGCTCAACTCGTCGACGAGTGGCGAGAGCCCGGCGATCCTCTCGATGGGGATCAGATACGAGAAGGCCAGCCGGTTCTTCTCCGGCAGCACCTCGTTCTTGTCGCCGCGCCAGCTGACGACGAGGCCGACCACCCGCACGGGAGGCCCTTCACGCGGCCCGGTGCACACGCCGGCGCCGCTGAAGCCCCGGCGGACCACCTCCGCCTTGGTGACGGCGTCGAGCTGCACCAGATCGCCGCTGGCCCCGCTGATCCGGCCCCACAGGCTCATGCCGTCGTCGAAGCCCACCGCATAGCCGGTCGCGTACACCTCCATGCCGCCGTGCAGTGCGCGCTCCAGTGGGGCGGGGCGTGCCTGCGGGCGTGGCCTGTCCAGGCGCAGCACGGCGACGTCCTCACCGCTCTCGCGGTCGGGGAGCCAGCCGCCGGGCAGGACGCGGGCGGCCACCGGTTCCAGGTCGCTGTTCTCCGCGAACTCCAGCCACATGACGGCGTCCGGGCGCTCCACCACATGTGCGCAGGTCAGTGCCGTGTTCTGGTCCACGAGCACGCCGGCACCACAGATGGGCCCGTGAGCGCCCTCGCGCCGCAGCCTGAGTCTCCAGTCCGCACGCAGTTCCCCCATGGCGTCTCACCCTACGCTCGGAGCATGCTGCGTCCCTAGACCTGTGACCAGGTTTGATCGGTCAATCAACGGAAGTCAGCCCTGAGTTGACGTGGGTGTTCCCCGCGCCCTCCCGGGCGCGGGGAGTGTGCGCCTAGTGCCGGTGGTCTCCGATCCTGACGGTGCCGCTGGTGCTCGTACCGTCCTGGTTGTCGTAGACGACGTCGCCGCTGGACTTCTTCCAGATCCTGATGCGGTACGTGTCCGGGCCGTCGGTGGCGGTGATGCGGAACCCGTAGCCGCCGTGGCCGTCGACCGTGCCGGAGCCCTGGTAGACGGCCCGGGAGCCGGTGATCACGAGCCAGTCGGAGCCGGTCGAGCGGAAGGTGAGCTTGGCGGCCCCGAAGACGAACACGGCCTCACCGGTGGGGGTGGTGGCCCCCTTTCGGTACCGGGCGTCGAAGGTGAACGCCGCCTTGCCGGTCAGAGCGGGTCTGGCCGGGAAGGCGCCGGCCGGCGACGTGATCGTGCCGGCGCCGAACGCCGGGCCGGCGTCACGGTCGTAGACGATCACCTCGGGGAGCGTGGTGCTGTCCGTGCCCCCGTCGTCGTCCGAGACGGTGATCACCGGGCGGTGGATGCCCGCGGCGGCGTAGACGTGCTCGGCCCGGCAGGTGCCGCCGGAATCGGTGAGCCGGCCCCACGCCGGTCGGGTGCCGTCCTTCCAGTCGATCGTGCAGGTGTGGCTGTCGGACGTGCCCGGATCGGTGAAGGATGCGGTGACAACCACCTCTTTCCCCACGGGAGTCGGGGCGGCCGGGCCTGTCGCCGAGGTGATCGACGGGGCGGCGTTGGAGACCGTGACCGTGGTGGTGTCGGTGCTGCGGCCGCCCGTCAGGGTGAGCTCGAAGGTGCCGTTGTCGGTGCAAGTGACCGTGGTGCGGGCCGAGTCGGGGTCGGTGACCGTGCAGGGTGAGCTGCTCTCCACCGTCCACTTGGGCGCGCCCGCACCGGAGACGGTGCCGGCCAGCGGGATGGCGTCGCCCTCGGTGCCGGTGGCGTCCGGGCCCGCGTGGACGATGGTGACCGGGTCGATGCTCGTGAGCGTCGGGACGACCTTCTCGATCAGACCGTCGGAGTCGAACTCCATCTTGTCGATGGTGGTTTCACGGTGCGTGCCGTCTCCGCCGGGGATGGCGAAGCGGTGGTAGGCGATGTACCAGTCGTCGGTGTTCGGGACGTGGACGACACTGTGGTGGCCGGTGCCCTTGATGCCCTGGGAGAGGTCCTTGGAAAGGATCACGCCCCGCTTGGTCCAGGGGCCGGTGGGGGAGGGGCCGGTGGCGTAGGCGACCCGGTAGTTCTCGTCCCGGGTGTCGTTCTCCGACCACATGAAGTAGTAGGTGCCCTTGCGCTTGATGACGAAGGAGCCCTCGTTGTAGCCGCTCGGGGTGATGTCCTTGACCTTCGAGGTGTCGACGGAGGTCATGTCGGCGCCCAGCGGCACCACATACGCGTGGCCGTTGCCGAAGTACAGATACGACTGGCCGTCGTCGTCGGTGAAGACGGCGGGGTCGATCATCTGGCCGCTGAACTGGCCCGCCTTCAGCAGCGGCTTGCCCAGCGCGTCCTTGAACGGCCCCGTCGGCGAGTCGGAGACCGCGACGCCGATGTTCGCGTCGGCGCAGAAGTAGAAGTAGTACTTCCCGTCCTTCTCGGCGATGGTCGGCGCCCAGGCCCTGCTGTCCGCCCAGGAGACGTCCGGGCCGAGGTCGAGGATGACGCCGTGGTCCTTCCAGTGGACCAGGTCGGTCGAGGAGTACGCCTTGAACCGCGTACCGCTCCAGCCGTCGAAGCCGTCGGTCGTCGGGTACAGGTAGAAGGTGTCGCCGAAGCGGACGATGTTCGGGTCGGCGTTCAGGCCGGGCAGCACCGGGCTCTTCATGACGAGCGCCGTCACGGTCCAGGTGCGCTTCCTGCCGTCGGAGCCCGTCACCTCGTACGTCACCGGCTTGCTGAAGTCCTGGACGCTGCCGGAGGCGGGGCTGATCGCCGCGCCGTGGGCGAGGGTGAACTCCGGTGCCAGCGCGGTGAGATCGGTGCCCTCCTTCATCGGCAGCGTGATTTTGCTGTCCGCGTTGTCGACGATGGCGTCGACCTTCAGACCAGGGTGCGTGGCCTTCGCGATGCCCGCCGTGTTGCCGCTGAGCTCCATGACCTCCGCGGCCGACAGGGCCCGGTCGTAGATGCGGAAGTCGTCGACCTCGCCGCCGAAGTACGGGTCGGCCGAGTACAGGGAGCGGCCGATGTAGCCGCTGTAGTCCTTGTTCGCGTCGTACAGCTCGGACGGCTTGATGGTGGTCGTGGTGCGGGCCGCCTCGATGCCGTCGACGTAGAGGACCATCGTGCCGGTCGAGCCGTCGAGGGTGACGGTGACGTGCCGCCACTCGCCGGGCGTGAGCTGCGAGCCGGCCGTCAGCTTCGACTCCGCCGACCAACTGGCCTTGGTGATGGCCGAGTAGAGGCTGGAGCCGCCGTTGGAGGGGGTGGCGAAGAGGTACTTGTCGCTGTCGGGACCGAGCCCGAACAGCCACTGGAAGCTGCTGCCGCCCTTCCACTTGGCGTAGGTCGACACGGTCAGGCTGTCGGCGTTCTTCAGCACCCCGTTCGGGATCTTCACATACGGCGAACGCGACGCGTCCCCCGACATCTTGAACGAGCCGCCCTGCACCCCCGTGCCGAAGTCGGGCGTGTGGACGTAGGTGCCGTGGTAGCCGTGTCCGCTGGAGTCGTGGGCGATGTTGCCGCTCGTCTCGTCGAAGTCGTAGTGCAGGAGCAGGTCGGCCGGGACGTCGGCGCCCTCCTCGGAGACCGTGACCTCGGCCCGCACGGGGAGGGCGGTGCCGTCCGGCAGGCTGCCGGTCACGGTGAAGGCCCCGGGGTTCGCGTAGGCCGAGGCCGGGACGTCGTCCCAGGTGACGGCAACCGGCCGGTCCACGCCGTCGGCGTACTTCGCGATCACGGTGGCCGGCAGGACCGGTGCCTGACCGGTCTTCGTCTTCACCTTGACGCCCTCGACGCTCTCCACCAGCTGGTCGGGCTGGTAGGCGCGCAGCAGACGGTCGTACTCGGCCTGGGTGACGGGCAGGACGGTGCCGTGGCGGGGCCTGGCCGGCAGGTCGTAGCCGGTGGACGGGGTCCACTTGCCGGAGGCCAGGTCTGTCGTCTCGAACGGGATGTAGCCGCGGCCGCCGAACTCGTCGAGGAAGGCGTACCACTTGTCCTCGGTGTTCGACTTGAACACCAGCGGGCCCTCGGCCGCGCTCATCGCGCCCTTGCCGATGCCCTCGGCGACCGGGTCCCAGGAGCCCAGGATCGAGTCGCTCTTCTCCTCGAAGATGAACTTGCTGTTGGGGGTGGAGGAGGTGTTGTTCCGCTCGTCCTTGGACAGCCGGTAGTACGTCCCGTCGTGCTGGATCATCGTGGAGTCGATGACCGAGTAGCCGCGGTCGATCCAGACCTTGGGCTCGCTGAAGGTGTAGAAGTCGCGGGTGGTGGCGTACATCATGCGGTTGTACGTGTCGCCGCTGTGCTCGGCGTTGTCGTACAGCTTCGACGCCCAGAAGACCACGTACTCGCCGCGTTTCGCGTCGTAGAAGGCCTCCGGCGCCCAGGTGTTGCCCGCGCTGTCGGGGGAGATCTTCACCAGCCGCTGGTTCGTCCAGTGCACCAGGTCGGTGGACTCCCAGATCATGATGGACTTGCTGCCGGTGCGCTGGGCGGCGTCCCAGTCGCCGTTGCCGTAGATCCTGAGGTCGGTGGCGATCTGGTAGAACTTGTCGCCCTCGGGGGAGCGGATGATGAACGGGTCGCGCAGGCCCTTCTCACCGAGGCTGGAGGTCAGGACGGGCTTGCCGTCGTTCAACTCCCGCCAGTGCAACGGGTCGTTGCCCTTGCTGAGGGCGTTGTAGACCTGTTCGCCGTCCGCGGTGCCCTCCCCGGTGAAGTAGCTGAACATATAGCCCTTGAGGGCCGCCTTGGTGGGCAGTTCGGGCACGTGTGCGGTGAAGGTGCGGGTGGCGGTCGCCCCGCCCTTGGTGACGGTGGCGGTCAGCTCGACGGTGGTGGCGCCGTCGCCGTGCGCGGGGCGGTGGACCACGCCGTCGGCGGAGACGACGTCCGGGTTCGCGGAGGACCAGGCGACCTGTGTGCCGTACGAGCCGCTGGTCGGGAGGGTGAGGTTGCCGCGTGCGTCGTCGAGGTTGTGGACGCTCAGCGCGTCGGCGGCCTGCCGGGTGGCGGTGGCGTCGTCGTAGTCGGGCAGGACCGTGACCTCGAAGGTGCGCGTGTCGGTGACCGTGCCCTTCTTCAGGGTCGCCGTCAGCGTGGCGTGGCCGTCCGGTGCACCGGCCGCAGGGCGGGTCACCTTGCCCAAGGCCGAGACGACCGAGGCGTTGTCGCTGGCCCAGCTGATCGTGGAGCCGCCCGCCGTACCGGTCCTGGGCAGCTCCAGGTCGGCGGTGACGGCGCTGGTGTCACCCAGGCTCAGGGCCGCCTTGTCGGCGGCGACGCCCTGCGTGTCGACGGAAAGGGCGAGTTGTTCGACCTCCGAGCCGGCCAGTGCGCGGTCGTAGACGCGGAAGTCACGGATGCGGCCCTTGAAGAGCTTGTCGCCCGAGTACACCGACTTGCCTATGTAGTTGGCGGTGGTGCTGCCGGAGCCGATCGCGCCGGGGGTGATCGTCACCGACGTGTTGCGGCCCACCTCGACGCCGTCCTCGTAGAGCACGCCGGTGGTGCCGGTCTGGGTGTAGGCGAGGTGCTTCCAGACCGCGCGGGTGAGGTTGTGGGCGTCGGACGGCTTCGTGGTCTGTTCCGTGGACCAGTTGCCGGTCGCCACCGAGGTGCGCAGGGAGTTGCCGGTCGTGAACAGGTAGCCGTTGCCGTTTCCGCCGCTGGAGTTGCCGAAGCCGTAGAGGAAGTACGGCGTGGTCTGCGCGGAGTCGAGGAGCACGTCCAGGGAGACGGTGATCGAGTCCATGCCCTTCATGACGTCGTCCGGCACCTTGATGTAGGTGTCGGATCCGTTGAAGGCGAGCCCCTGACCGGTTGCCGACCAGTCGGCGGTGCCGCTCACCGTGCCGTCGCGGCCGTTGCCGGAGGCATCGCTCACGGTGGTCCCGGATCCGCCGTCGAGTTTGTACCAGAGAGCCAGACCGTCGGTGAGACCTGGGGGTTCGGCCGTCTGTGCCGCCTGCGCGGGGAGGGCGGGAGCGGCGAGGGCCAGGAGCATCGCGGCGGCGGTCGGCCCGGCGAGATGGCCCGCCAGGCGTCTCGCGCGGCCGAGAAGTCGTGCGCTGTGCGTCATGTCGGGATTCCCTGCTGAGACACGGCTGATGAGGGGGGAAGGCGGGATGCGGGCAAGCGGCGGCGGGCCGACAACGCATGCGCCGCGGGCCTGGTGTTACGTGGAGGTGACGTCGTGTTGCGAGAGTTTCAATCGGCGTCCTGGGCAGCGTCAAGAGGTTTCGAACGATGTGCGACAGGTCGAACGAGAGGAGTCGGGATGAATACGGCGACCGTCGTCGGCGCCGGGCCCAACGGTCTGGCCGCCGCCGTCGCCCTGGCCCGGGCCGGCCTGCGGGTCACGGTGCTGGAGGCGGCCGACACGATCGGTGGCGGCACCCGCTCCGGCGAGGCCATCGTGCCGGGACTGCTGCACGACTTCTGCTCGGCCATCCACCCCATGGCCGTCGGCTCGTCGTTCCTGAACGGGCTCGGCCTGGACCGGTACGGGCTGCGGTGGGCGTGGCCGGAGATCGACTGCGTCCATCCGCTCGACGGCGGCACGGCCGGGGTGCTGCACCGCTCGGTGACCGCGACCGCCGCCGGTCTCGGCGCCGACGGCCCGGCCTGGCGGCGGCTGTTCGAGGGCCCTTCGGCGGCGTACGACACCTTCGGCGAGGACATCATGGGCCCGCTCCTGCGCCTTCCCCGGCATCCGCTACGCCTCGCCCGCTTCGGTGTTCCCGCGCTCGCCCCCGCCGCGCTGGTGGCGAAGGCGTTCAGGACCGAGGAGGCCAGGGGTCTGTGGGGCGGCGTCGCCGCGCACGCCTTCCATCCCCTGGAGCGGCCGCTGACCGCGAGTATCGGCCTGGGCATCGTCACCGCGGGCCACTGCTACGGCTGGGCCGTGGCCGAAGGAGGCTCACGCCGTATCACCGACGCCATGGCGGCGCTGCTGCGCGAACTCGGCGGGAGGATCGAGACGGGGGTACGAGTGCGGTCGGTGGCCCAACTCCCGCCCGCGGACGTGACCTTGTGGGACGTGGCACCCACCGCCCTGGCCGACATCCTCGGCGAGCTGCTGCCGCCGCGAACCGCCCGCGCCTACCGGCGCTACCGCTACGGACCGGGCGCGTTCAAGGTCGACTTCGCGGTCGAGGGCGGGGT
Organism: Streptomyces sp. NPDC001492; assembly: GCF_053597275.1. Classification (NCBI taxonomy): domain Bacteria; kingdom Bacillati; phylum Actinomycetota; class Actinomycetes; order Kitasatosporales; family Streptomycetaceae; genus Streptomyces; species Streptomyces sp. NPDC001492. The sequence goes on from NZ_JBSFHW010000009.1 coordinate 163,427, forward strand.
CCCCTGGCGCGCCGAGGCCGCACGGAGGGCCGGCACGGTGCACCTCGGCGGCACCTACGCCGAGATCGCGGCCGCGGAGCGGGACGTCCATGCCGGGCGGATGCCCGAGCGGCCGTTCGTCCTGGTCGGCCAGCAGTACCTGGCCGACCCGTCACGCTCGGCGGGCGACGTCCACCCCGTGTGGTCGTACGCCCACGTCCCGAACGGCTACACCGGAGACGCCACCGCGGCGATCACCGCCCAGATCGAACGCTTCGCGCCGGGCTTCAGGGCCCGCGTCATCGGCACCGCGGTGCGCACCACGCCCGGCTTCGCCGAGTACAACCCCAACTACGTCGGCGGCAACATCATGACCGGCGCCACGGACATCCCCCAGCTCCTCCTCGGAACGCACCTCACCCTGCACCCCTACGACACCGGAGTCCCCGGCCACTATCTGTGCTCGGCGGCCACCCCGCCCGGCGCCGGCGCCCACGGAATGTGCGGAGCCCATGCCGCAGCCCGAGCCCTGCGGCGGCTGCGCGCGTGACGCCGGGTCCGTGAGGAGTCAGTGCCCGTCCCCCGCCGCCCGTACCAGGGCGTAGAAGAGGCCCTGCTGGGCGGTGTCCTCCGGGTGCCGCTGAACGGCCGTGAACCACCCGCGGGCGTCGGGGAGTTCGAGTCCCTCGGCCGTGCCGTCCGCGGCGCGCGCGGTGACCGTGAGCCCGGCACCAGGGCGGTCCACCCGCTGGTGGTGGCAGCAGGACGCCTCACTGCAGGGTGCCGCCGAGGGCGACGTTGACGACCTGGAGGCCACGGCAGATCGCCAGCAGGGGCAGGCCCAGGTCCAGGGCCGTACGGGCGAGTTCGAGGTCGAAGGCGCCCAGCTCCAGCCAGACGCGCTTGAGGTGGGAGTCGGCCGTGTGGTGCAGGAAGTGGCGGCCCACCGCGGTGGATCCGGTGACCGCCAGGACAGCCACATCGGGGTGCAGCCGATCGCCCGGCCGGCCACTGGTCCGTCGCCGGTCACGACGTTGAGCACGCCCGGCGGTAGCCCCGCCTCGCCGGCGAGCCGGCACGCGGCGTCCCTCGTCCACCACTTCCGCCGCACCGTGACCAGGGACGTGGAGCTGGGCGGCAAGCAGGTCAGGGAGGGCGACAAGGTCGTCATGTGGTTCGCCTCCGGCAACCGTGACGAGGAGGTCTTCGGCAACCCGTACGACGTCGACGTCACCCGGCCCCACAACGACCACGTCACCTTCGGCAAGGGCAGCCCCCCACCTGTGCCTGCGCAACCTGCTCGCCCGCACCGAGATCCGCACCACGTCCGAGGAACTGATCCCCCGTCTCGCGGACATCCGCCTGACCGGTGACGTGCCGCGCGTCAGGTCCAGCTTCGTCAACGGCGTCAAGAGGCTGCCCGTCGAGGTGACCCTGGCCCGAGCGATCACGACGTCATCCCGTAGTGGAGCACACCGCCCGAGGTCAGGACCCCTTCCGGCAGGAAGGGGCCGTTGACGGGCAGCCCGTTCAGGCTCAGGGACCGGACATGGGCGTTCGTGGCCGATGCGTCCGGGGCGAGGAGGGAGAGGGCGACCCCGTTGCCGCGGCGCACGGTGGCGGCCGGGAACAGCGGACCGGCCAGGGCGAGTTGGGAACTCCCCGGGACCTGGGGGTACATGCCCAGACAGGCCCAGACCGCCCATGACGACATCTCGCCCAGGTCGTCGTTGCCGACGAGACCGTCGGGGCGGTCGGTGAAGAGAGTGGTGAGGGCCCGCCGCACGATGTCTTCCGTGCGGTCGGGGCGGCCCGCGTAGTCGTACGCCCAGGGGATGTTGAAGGACGGTTCGTTGCCGAGATAGGCGTACGGCTTGTCCGCGCCGGCGTTGAGCTGGGTGAAGAAGGTGTCGAGACGTGAGGCGGCCGCGGTGGGGCCGCCCATGGCGGTGAACAGGCCCGGCAGGTCGTGCGGCACCAGCCAGGTGTACTGCGCGGCGTTGCCCTCGACGTACTCCCCGTGCTGGGTGGGGGAGAAGGACGGCCAGCTGCCGTCGGCGTTGCGGGGCTGGATGTAGCCGCTCACCGGGTTGAACAGATTGCGCCAGTTGCCGGCGGCGTGGGTGAGGGCCGCCTGGGTCTTGGTGTCGCCGAGGCGTCCGGCCAGATGGGCCAGTGCGGCGTCCGCGATGGCGTACTCCAGCGTGGTGGCCGCACTGCCCCAGACGCCCTTGGTGCCGGCCGGGATGTAGCCGAGGGTGTCGTACTGCTGGTGCCCAGGTCGCTGCCGGTCGTCCTGCCGGCCCGCCACGGCCGCCCGCAGCAGCCCGCGGGCGTCGAAGTCGGTGGCGCCGAAGGCGTGGATGGAGGCGGCCATGGCCGGCAGTGGGTCGCCGACCATGACGCGGGTGCCGCCGTTGGCCACCGTCCAGCGGTCGAAATACCCTGCCTGTCGGCCTTGGTTGAGGATCGACTGGGCGATGTCGGACGCCTCGTGCGGCGCGATCAGGGCGAGCAGCTGGCCCTGGGAACGGTAGACGTCCCAGCCGGAGAAGTCCGCGTACTGCACATGCCCGGGCCGGGTGCGGTGGACCTTGCCGTCCATGCCCCGGTAGCGGCCGTCGGTGTCGCTGAAGGCGCTGGGGTGCAGCAAAGCGTGGTACAGCGCGGTGTAGAACACCCGGCGCTGGGTCTCGGTGCCGCCGCGCACGGCGATCCTGCCCAGCCACTCGTTCCAGCGCTCACGGGCGGCACTGTGCAGCTGGTCGTAGGAGCGCCTGCCCTGCTCCGCGGCGGCGTTGCGGCGGGCGGCGTCGACGTCCACGAAGGACACACCGACCCGTGCGGTCACCGTACGGGTGCCGGGGGCGAAGGACACGTACGCCCCGGAGGTCTTTCCGTCGAGGGGCTCGGTGTGCGCGAAGGGCCGGTCGAAGACGACGTGGAAGTAGAGCCGGTAGCGGTTCGAGGAGTGGCAGAAGCCACCGCTGTCGGTGTAGCCGGACAGGGTGCGCGACCCGATGCTGATCTTCCCGGTGGCCTTGTTGAACGCCCGTCCCGCGTCCACCGTCAGCCCGGCGGGCCGCCCTTCGTGGGCCGGGTAGGTGAACCGGGCGATGCCGGAGCGCTGGGTGACGGAGATCTGCGTACGGATGCCGTTGTCGAACCGGACCCCGTAACTGCCCGGCGAAGCCTCCTCGTTGGCGTGGGAGAAGGTGGCGTGGCGCGCGGCGGGGTCCGGGTCCGGGTGGCCGGTGAGCGGCATGAACGGCACGTTGCCGTAGTCGCTGCAGCCGGCGCCGGAGATGTGGGTGAGGCTGAAACCCCGGATCCGGTTGTCCTTGTACGCGTACCCGCCGTGCTGGCGGGTGACCGTGTCGGGGCTCCACTGGATCCCGCCCAATGCCGCCGAGGCGCCGGGGAAGGTGTTCCCGGCGCCGCCGCCGTGGCCGAAGTCGGTGCCTCCCGGAGCGGTGCCGACGAACGGGTTGACGTAGCCGGCGGGGTCGTCCGTGGCGCGTGCGGGCTCGGCCGTGGCCGGGGCGGCGGACGCCGCCGGGAGCGGCGAGGCCAGCAGCACGGCCGAGGTCAGGGCAGCCGCGACAGGGTGCAGGCGCAAGAAGCTCTCCTCGAGACGGTGGGACGTCGCGGTGGCGTACGACGACGGACTGCCCACCTTCCCGACCGGACGGCGTGGTTGCGCGGCGCCTTGCCGTGGAACGCGCGCGGATCAGGCTCACGGCGCAATGCACCGGAGTGAACGAGGGCGCGCGGGAGGGGAGCTCACACCTCCCGGTGGTCGATGCCCAGCAGGCTCGCCGCGGCCCGGAAATCGGCGCCGTGGCTGCCGACGGCGAGGGACCAGTGGTGGCCGACGCCCGTCGCGCTCCAGGCGTCGACCCATTCGCCGGGGTCGCGGCCGAAGTCGACGCGGCTGGTGGTGTTGCCGATCTCCAGCAGGGGGCCGGGCACGACGGTGCCCTCGGAGGTGATGAACGACAGGCTGCCGTCGGCGTCCTGTCCGAGGCCCAGGAGGGTGACCGGGCCGTGCCGGACGTCGAACTCCACGCTGACGCCCCAGCCACGCTTTCCGTGGTAGACGCCAAGACCGCGCAGCAGCGGGTCACGGGCGCTGACAGCGAGGTGGGCGGGCCCGTCGTGGCCCATCTCCACCACACCGTCCTCGAAGTCGAGGGCCTGGATCTCGGTGAAGGAGCCCCCGGCACCGATGCTCTGCGAGACCAACTGGGCGACGCTGGTGCGCAGTTCGTACTCGCCGGCCGCGGGCACGCCCCGGGCGGTGAGCAGGGAGGCGCCCAGGATCATGCCCGCGCCGAGCCGCTCGTGCAGTTCGCCGTCGAGGCCGCGGTGGTAGTAGGCGAGCGTGTCGAGGCCGAAGTCCTCGACCAGCCGGTCCAGTGCGACGGACACCTTCGCACCCCACGCGAAGTCCTCGTCCGCCACGCTGTCGTCGAGGGTGAAGACCCGGCGGGCCAGCGCCATGCGGTCGCGGGCCTCAGCCTCGGTCACCCGCTCCACCCGTTGTCGCAGGTCGTCGAACTCCAATACCTCCACATGCGAGCCGAAGGTCGTCGGCAGCAGGGTCAGATCGGTCGACACGTCCAGCATGCCGGGATACAGATGCCCCATCAGGCCGTGCCGGGCGTGCCGCAGCGCCGCGCGGACCCGGGCCGCACGGACCCACTGCTCGATGCGCCGCCAGGCGGACTCCTGGCGCAGCCAGCCCGACACCGACCGGAAGGGGATCCCGGCCCGGCGGAAGACATTGCCGACCTCGGGCACCGAGCACTGCGCGCAGTACGCCAGCCAGGCACCCGTGTCGAAGGTGGCGTGGTCCATCCGCTCGGACGGCTGGAGGTCGACGACCAGCACCGGGGTGTGCGAGCGCCGGGCGATCGGCAGCACCATCGACGAGGTCAGATACGTCGTCAGGAACAGCACGATCAGGTCGCAGTCGGCCCGGCGCAGCTCCTCGGCGGCGAGGGCCCCCTCCTCCGCGTCGGAGATGAAACCGACGTCCGTGACCTCCGCGCCCAGCTGCCCGAGCCGCTCGGCCACGTACGCGGCCGACTCCTTCAACTGCGGCAGGAGACCGGGAAACTGTGGCCAGTAGGTGCCGAGCCCGCCCGAGACCAGGCCGACACGGGTCCGGCGCCGCCGCACCGGCGGCAGCAACTCCTGCAGGGACATGGAGTGTTCGGCGGTTGCCATGACTCGGGGTAGCTCCTTCGCAGGTCCACAGTCGGGTTCAAGGGGGCCGGGGCCACTCCCTACGCCCGGGCCACTCCCAGGTCCGCCGGGGCGGCAGCGGCGCCGGGGGAGCGCTGGATGAGGACACGGACGATGTACACGCCCGCGACCGCCGAGGCCGCCATGCAGGCGGTGATCGACCAGAGCAGCACGGAGGCGCTGTACTCCATCAGGGCGGGCGTGACGAAGGCGACGCCCGCGAAGACTCCCCGCGACACGGCGTAGGTGAGGCCCTGGGTGGTACCGCGGGTGTCCGGCGGCAGCGTGAGCTGCGACCACACCTTGTAGCTGGCCTCCCCCGCGAAGGGGTTGGAGATCTGGTAGAGCACGAAGAAGACCAGCATCCCGGCCAGCGCGCCGGCAGTGAGGGAGGCGATGCAGAACGCGACGATCTGCACCACGGTGAAGACGTAGAAGAGGCGGTCGCGCCAGGCGGTGTCGGCCAGCCGGACGAAGACGAGGGTCAGCACGAGCGCGATCGGCAGGAAGGCCAGGTTGATCCCGGTGGCCAGGCTCTGCGAGGCGCCGCTGACCGTGACCAGCAGATAGGTGCCGAACTGCCCGAAGGTGTTGGCGCCGATGCCCCAGGTGACGTAATAGGCGAAGGTCGCCGCCATCGGCAGCAGTGCGGCACGGTTCCACACGTTCTTCAGTTCGATGCCGCGCGGGGCGGCCAGCGCGGCCGCCTCCTGGGCCAGCTCCGTGTCCGACGGCTCGTCGGCCAGGTCGAGCCGGGAGCGCAGCTGCCAGGTGGCCAGGGCGGCGACAGCCAGATGGCCGGTGATGATCCGCGCCCCGGTCATGCCCGTGTCCGACAGCAGATAGCCGAGGAAGATGACGACGACGATGCCCGCCACCCACATGACCTGCGTGAAGGACACCAGACGCGCCCGGCCCTCGGCGGGTGCGGCGTCCGAGACCACGGCCAGGGAGGTCGGCAGGTCGGCGCCGGCCGCGAGCCCCGCCACGAGCACCCCGACGAAGAGCACGATGTCGTTCGGCGCGAGCGTGATGACGACCGCGCCCAGCGCGAAACAGAAGATGTCCCAGTTGTAGACACGGCGGCGCCCGAACATGTCGGCCAGCCGCCCGCCGACCAGGGATCCGACCGCGATGCAGCCGGTGACGATCGCGCTGATCGCGCCCGCCATCCACACGCCCATGTCGTAACTGTCGCGGTAGATGGCCAGGTTGACGGCGATGCTGACGATGAGGGCGGCGTCGAGGTAGGAGGCCATGCCCGACAGGGCCGCCACCTTCCACAGCCGCCAGGGGATGGGTTGTTCCGGGCGTTCGGGAGCGGTCGGGGTTCGGACCATGATGCGACTCCGTCGTCTGGGGATGGGCCGAGCGGAGGGGGACGTGGCGGCTCTGAGGCCGAGTGCAGTGAATATAGGGTCGGAAAAACGTTCCAACAACCCCTCATGCGCCCATTTGCAGGAAGACGCGTCGGCATGCTTCCCGCGTCCGGGATCCGGTGCGAACATTCCAGGTTGTCGGCGACCAGACCCGTGTACTGCATTTTCCCGGGGGTTAACCCCCGGACCCCCCAGCAGAAGAGCAGGACTGCCGGAGTGACCTGCGCAGACATCGTGAGGCAGACACACGTAAAACGTTTTGATCCGTGAGGGAGCCCCAGAGTACTCGGAAGGACCGTGCCCGTGATCTCCTCCGCGCTGCAGCAGCTGTTCGACGACCCGCCCCGGGACTTCGGCCCCACTCCGCTGTGGTGGTGGTCGGGTGCGAAAGTCACCCGCGAGCGCCTCGCCTGGCAGCTGCGCAGGTTCGCCGAGGGCGGCGTCCACAACCTCGTGGTGATCAACCTGGCGCCGGCGGGTCCCGGCTTCGGCGCCCGCGCCGACGATCCGCCGTGGTTCGGCGAGGAGTGGTGGGCACGCTTCACCGACGCCTGCGAGATCGCCCGGGACCTGGGCATGCGTCTGTGGTTCTACGACCAGATCGGGTTCTCCGGCGCCAACGTCCAGGGCGCGGTGACCCGCGTGCATCCCGAGGCGGCCGGCCTCGCGCTGCGCCGCCGCACGGCGCGGGTCTCCAACGGCGCCGTCCCGCTGGGGAGTTCGGAAACCCTGGTCGGCGCGTACTCCGCGGAGGGCCGGCGCCTTCCCGTCACCGGCACCGCGCGGATCGCGGCCACCGACGGCGGCGAGGTGCAGCTCGTCACCGCCGTTCCCACGGCCTTCGACTACCTGGACCCGGGCGCCGTCCGCCTCCTCCTGGAGGCCGTGCACCACGAGTACGACCGGCGCGTCCCCGAGTACCTGGGCAATGTCGTCGCCGGGAGCTTCCAGGACGAACTGCCCGGCACCAACGCCTGGAGCGGCCGCTTCCCGGAGGAGTTCCTCGCCCGTCGCGGCTACGACCTGCTCGATCACCTGCCGGCCCTCTTCCACGACATTCCCGACGCCGCCCGGGCCGCGAAGGTCCGCGCCGACTACTACGCGGTCCGCGCCGAACTCACCGAAGAGGCCCTGTTCAAACCCCTCGCCGCCTGGCACGACGATCGCGGCATGCTCCTGGGCTGCGACCAGAGCCACCCCGCCCGCTCCGGCTTCCCCGCCCAGTCCACACAGATCTACTCGGACTACTTCCGCACCCACCGCTGGTACGGCGCCGCGGGCAGCGACCACCACGGCGACTCCAAGGTCCACTCCTCCATGGCGCACCTCTACGGACACGAGCGCGTGTGGATCGAGGCGTTCCACTCCTCCGGCTGGGGCGGCACCCTGGAGGACACCTACGACTGGCTCCTGCCGTTCCTGCGCAGCGGCGCCAATCTGTACAACCCGCACGCCAGTTACTTCGGCACCGCGGGCGGCTGGTTCGAGTGGGCGCCGCCGTCCACCGACTGGCGCCAGCCCTACTGGCCGCAGTACCCCGCCTTCTCCCGGGCCGTCGCCCGCCTCTGCGCGATCCTGTCCTGGGGCACCTACAGCGCCGACGTGGCGGTCCTGCACCCCACGACCACGATGCAGTCCCTCATCCCGCTGGACGCCCCCGTCAAGCACTTCGGCGACGGCCGCCTCGGCGAGAGCCACCCCGAGGTCGACGAGACCCAGCGCCACTACCTGGACCTGTGCGGCACCAACAACTGGCTGCGGCCCCACATCGGCACCCTGGACCGGCACGGTGTCTCCTACGACGTCGTCGACGACGCCTCGGTGCAGCGGGCCACGCCCGCCGACGGTGCCCTGCGGATCGGGGATCTGGCGTACACCGCGGTGCTGCTGCCCTCGGCGAGCGTCCTGGAACAGGACACGGCACGACGGCTCACCGAACTGCTCGACGCCGGCGGGCGGGTGGTGGCCGTGGGCCGCCCGCCGGCGGCTGCGGCAGGCCTGGCCGGTGACGACGCCGTCGTCGCGGCACTGTGTGCTCATCCCCGGCTGGAGCGGGCGAGTGACGCCGAGGCGGGCGCCGCGGCGGTGGCGGACCCCGCCGGTTACGCGACCGGTGACGTGCCGCTGCTCGTGCGGCGGCAGGGAGAGGACGCGGTCGCCCTGGTGACGGGGGCCTTCCCCGACGCCCGCGCGCATCCGCCCTCGGGCAACCATGGCGTCGACCCCGCCCGCTACGCCCCCACCAAATCCCTCACCGTGCGCGCCCCGGTCGCCGAGGCCGAGGTCTGGAACCCGGCGACCGGTGACCGACGTCCGGCCCGCATCACCGTCGGCGACGGCGTCTCGACCATCGAGGTGCCGCTGGAAGGCGCCCCGGCCGCCCTCGCCGTATGGCGAGAAGGCACCCCGGGGTCCCCGAGTCCCGCACCACCGCCCGCGTCGGTCCGGACCATCGACCTGTCCAGCGGCTGGGAGGGCCGCCTGGCACCCACCATGGACAACACGTGGGGCGACCTCGCGCTGCCCGCCGGGTCGTCCGTGGACGAACCGCAGATCTGGACCATGCGGTGGACCGAGAGCGAGGCCCCCGACGCACGCTGGGAGCAGACCCGGGCGACGTACGGCAACCGGGTACGCGTGCTGCCGCCGGTGCCCACCGCGAAGGCCCCCGACCCGCTCGACCAGGCCTCCGTCGAGCGGGTCCTGGCCGGAGAGCAGCCCCTTGTGCCCTGGGACGAGAGCTGGTCGGTGGCACTGTTCTCGTCGAGCCGTGGGATCCCGGATCCGGACGGGCTGCTGGGCAACAAGGGGCTGGTGAGCGAGGAGTTCGTACGCGTGCCGGTGCCGGGCCGCGGAACCGTCGCCCGGGTCCGGTCGATCGTCGAGACCGACCACCGCGGGCCCGCCGATCTGCACGTCGGCGCGGCAGCCGTCAAGCGGGTGTGGTGGAACGGCGAGAGGCTGCCCACGGACCGCGGATACCTGGCGTCCGCCCGGGTTGAGATCGACCGGCCCCGCAACGTCCTGGAGTACGAACTGTCCGACGCCGAGGACCGCCCCTCGATGATCTCGGCCAAGTCCCAGGCCCCCTTGGGCAGTTACTTCTGTCTTTCTCGTCCCGACGGGTTCGTGCCGCGTCCGCAGTTCATGTGCCTGCCGGAGGGTGTACGGCCGGACGGCGGCGTCACCTACCGGGGCCGACTGCGGCTTTCCGGCAGCGGGGCGCGGGCGGTGCTCGTGGTGGGCGCCGCGGCGGGCGTCACCGTGCTGCTCGACGGCGCGGTCGTGGCGCGGCAGGAGAAGGTCGAGTACTACGAGTCCGACTGGGGCGCGGTGCCGATGTTCTTCCGCCACGAACTGATCCTCCCGGCGGGCGATCACGTCCTCGACGTCGTGGCCGACAGCGTCCGCGCACGCGATGCCGTGTTCGTCGACCTCGTAGCAGGAGCGGGTGTGACCGCGCTGGTGAGCGGAGCCGGCTGGGAGGCCGAGACGGGGCAGTGGCGTGGGCGCACCGTCGAGCACGAGGGCAGGTGGGGCGAGTTGCAGCACTGCCACGCCGCCGTACGACCGCACCCCTTGCCCGACACCGAGTGGCTGACCGGCCGGCCGGTGCTCGGCGCCCCCGTGCTGCCGCTGCGCTCCACCGACGAAGTACGCCCCCGCGCACAGCGTTTCCGCTTCACCGTGCCCCCGGGGACCGTGTCGCTCAGGCTGCCTCTGGCGCTGCCCGCACGGGTGAGGGACGCGGACGGCGCGGAACAGGTCCTCGACGGACAGGAACTGACATTCCCTCAGCCCACCACTGGGACGATGGAGTTCGAGTTGGTCACCGACCCGACCGCCGTGCTGCGCGGCGGCTCCGCCTGGTGGGGGCCGGTGCGCGTGCGTACCGTGGCGGCGCCCCTGCCCCTCGGCAACTGGCAGTCGCTGGGTCTCGGTGCTTGGAGCGGCGGTGTGACGTACTCACGCGAGGTGGAGGTGCCCGCCGGGCCTGATCCGGTGCTCGACCTGGGGCGGGTGCGAGGGAGCGTCGCGGTGCTTCTCGACGGAGAGCCGGTCGGCGCGGCGTTCTGCGCGCCGTACCGTTTCGAGCTGCCCGGTGCCGCGGGGCGCACCGTTCGGATCGATGTGACCGTACACAACACCCTGGCGCCGTATCTCGCCGAAGCCACCCCCACCGCCTGGGCCTTCCCCTCCCAGTTGGCGTCCGGGCTGCTGGGGCCGGTGACGTTGCGGGTCCGGGAATCAGCCGGTGAGTGACCGGGTGGAGTCCCGCAGGACGAGCCCGGGCGCGAACACCCTTGTCTCGTGGGCGTGTTCGGCGCGGGCCTCCACCTCGTCGAGGAGCATCTCCACGGCGGCCCGGCCGAGATCCTCGACGGGCTGCCGGACCGTCGTCAGGGTCGTCCCCACGAAGCTGGCGATGTCGAGGTCGCCGTAACCCACCACCTGCACGTCCTCGGGAACCTTCACATCCCGCTCGGCCAGGCCCCGGCACAGTCCGGCCGCGAGGAAGTCGTTGGTGCAGAACACCCCGTCGGGCAGCTCGTCGAGCCCCCGGGCGATCTCCAGGCCGTACGCCACCGTCATCTCCTCGGCGACCACCTGGCCCAGCCGGGCCTCGCGCCGGGTGCGCACGGCCTGCCGGGCGCCCTGGTAGCGGTCGGCGCACTGCCGTATCGACCGTTCGCCGTTCACGACGAGGATGTCGCGCGCCCCGCACTCCAGGAGGTGCTGCACGGCGATGCGGCCACCGGCGATGTCGTCGACGGAGACGGAGCAGCCGTCCTGCGCGGGCATCGCACGGTCCGCCAGCACCAGGGGAATGCCCCGCTCGCGCAGCCGTGTCAGCCGGGTGGGGTCGGCGCTGAGCGGGACGACCACGGCACCGACGGCGCGCTGTTCCACGAGCATGGTGAAGTAGCCCTGCTCGCGCTCCGGGGCGTCCCCGCTGTGGCAGAGGACGAGGGAGTAGCCGTGGTCGTAGGCGGCGTCGGCGGCGCCCCGCGCGATGCGGGCGTAGAAGGAGTTGGTCACGTCGGGCAGGACCAGGCCGATCGAGGACGTGTGGCCGGTGCGCAGTCCCGCGGCGCCCGGGTGGGGCACGTAGTCGAGCGCCGCGACCGCGTCGCGGACCCGCTCGGCGGTGGCCGCGTTGACGCGCTCCGGGCGGTTCAGCACGTTCGACACCGTCGACACCGACACTCCGGCGGCGGCTGCGACGTCCTGGATCCGGGCGGGGCGAACCGGGATGGCGTCCACCCCCCCTCGCTGTGACAGCCGTGCGACCAGGCACGACGTGGTCCTCATGGGCGACGCAAGTCTACCCTGATGGCGGCTAAAACGTTTTTATCCCGGAGGACCGCCGGGCGCTCCTGCACGCCCTCGCCTGACCAGCATCAGCACGCCATCCGCGCTCGTCCACGGCCCGTGCTCCATTCCCGGATGCCGGTACGCGTACATCCCCGCGGTGAACGTCTCGCCGAGGCGCAGGTCGGTCAGTGAACCGTCGACGAGGTACACCTCCTCGAAGTAGTCGTGCCGGACGCTGCCCTGCGCGCTGGTGTCCGTCCCTGGCTCGTACCGTTGCAGCACGGTGGCGTCCCCGGTCTGCGGATCCTCGGCCAGCAGCTGCTCCCACACGCCCTCGGCCGCTCCGGGCGGCCGCAGCCAGGGGGCCTCGGGACGGTGGAACTCGGACTGCGGTCTGCTCATGGGCCGTGCTCCTCACTGTGTCCTCCGAGTTCAGCACGGACGCCGCCCCATTCACCCTCCGTCGCACCGTCCGACACTCGACGTGATCGGCAGGTCGCCGACTGTGCTGGACCCCTTCGAGGTGGGACGCTGGGACGAGAGGCAACCGCCGAGGGCACTCGGGAGGGCCCGATGGGACGTGACGTACCTGCCCTGGTGTTCACGCGCGAGGACCGCCGCCGCTACCGGGACAAGATGCACCTCTGTCTCGACGTGCTGGCGCAGATGCTGCGCGAGTCGGGCTTCGAGAGCGAGCGTCCCCAGGTCGGGCTGGAGATCGAGCTCAATCTGGTGGACGGCGAGGGACGGCCCGCGATGCGGAACACCGAGGTGCTCCAGGCGATCGCCGACCCCGCCTGGTCGAGTGAGCTCGGCCGCTTCAACCTGGAGATCAACATCCCGCCCCGGCAGCTGACGGCCGGTGGCCCCGGTGCCTGGGAGCAGGAAATCCGCGACGCGCTCAACCACGCCGAGGAACGCGCCTCCGCGGTGGGCGCACACATGATCATGATCGGGATTCTGCCCACGCTGGGGGAGTCGGACGTGGGCGAGTCCGCCCTGTCCGGGGATCCGCGGTACAAGCTGCTCAACGAGCAGATCTTCGCGGCACGCGGCGAGGACCTGCGGATCCGGGTGGACGGTGTGGAGCGCCTGTCGATGTACGCCGACGCCATCACGCCCGAGGCCGCCTGCACCAGCACCCAGTTCCATCTGCAGGTCGCCCCGAAGGAGTTCGCGCCCTACTGGAACGCGGCCCAGGCCATCGCGGGCGTACAGATCGCCCTGGCCGCCAACTCGCCCTTCCTCTTCGGCCGGGAGCTGTGGCGCGAGACCCGCATCCCCCTGTTCGAGCAGGCCACCGACACCCGCCCGCAGGAGATCAAGGCCCAAGGCGTACGGCCGCGGGTGTGGTTCGGCGAGCGGTGGATCACCAGCGTCTTCGACCTCTTCGAGGAGAACGTCCGGTACTTCCCCGCCCTGCTGCCGCTGTGCGACGAGGAGGACCCGCAGGCGACGCTCGACGCCGGCGGCGTCCCGCAACTGGGCGAACTGACGCTGCACAACGGCACGATCTACCGCTGGAACCGCCCCGTGTACGCCGTCACCGACAGCGGCCCGCATCTGCGCATCGAGAACCGCGTCCTGCCGGCGGGGCCCACCGTGGCCGACATCATCGCCAACGGCGCCCTCTACTACGGACTGACCCGTGCCCTGGTCGACGAGGACCGGCCGGTGTGGACGCGGATGTCCTTCGCGGTGGCCGAGGAGAACCTGCACGCGGCCGCCCGCGACGGCATCGACGCCCGCCTGTACTGGCCCGGCGTGGGCGAAGTCCCGGTCACGGAACTGGTGTTGCGGCGCCTGCTGCCGCTGGCCCACCGGGGCCTGGAACTGGCCGGCATGGACGCGACCTGGCGCGAACCCCTGCTCGGCATCATCGAACAGCGCTGCGTCACGGCCCGCAACGGCGCCCTGTGGCAGGCGGAGACGGTCCACCACCTGGAGAAGACCGGCACCGACCGCCAGGAGGCGCTGCGCCGGATGACCATCACATACATGGACTACATGCACCTGAACGCGCCCGCGCACACCTGGCCGGTTGACTGACGCGGTGGACGTTCGCCGTGCTGTCACGACTGCTCGTCGACGACGCCGCCCCCGCACTCGGCCGCCGCGGGCATGAACCCGTACTCGGCCGCGTACGCCGCCATACGGGCGTCGCGTGCCTCGGCCTCGGGGCCGTCCGGCAGGTGGAACTCGTCGCCCGCCGCAGACTCGGCGTCGCGGCGAGTCCCCCGATGCCCGCCCCCACGACGATCGCTCTCATGGCACGACCTCACTTCGACGAACGCGCGGTCCGCGCATCGGTCAAGTGTCAACACCTCGGCTCCGCGCGGCACTTAGGGAAACTGGCCACCTGCGTCACCAGGTCAATTCGACCGTGACTTCGACCCCACCCGTAAGGTAATGTAAAAGCAAAGGAACTTTCGGTGTATGGCAAAGGAGGCAACGGTGTTCGATCTTCGGACTGAGGCGGAGATGAGGCTGCACTCGGAGAAGACGGCCAGGGAACTCGCCCTGAAGAAGCAGCGTGAGGAGATCGGGACGGCTCCCGGCGTCGCCGGCGAGGAGAGCGCGACCGCTGAAACGCAGCCGCCACCGACGTAGCGTGCCGGTCGGACCCCCCTGTCGGAGGGTGGCTGACCTGGGTCTTGTGTGTGGGGCGGCGCGATGGAACGCTTCCTGTCCACGGTCGGCAGGGGAGCGTACGGATGGACCTGGAGCTTCGGCACCTACGCGTCCTGTGTGCGATCGCCGATGCGGGGAGCGTGGGCCGCGCCGCCTCGGACCTCGGCTACTCACAACCCGCCCTGAGCACCCAACTCCGGCGGATCGAGCGCTACTTCGGGCAGTCGCTGTTCGAGCGCGGGGCCAAGGGCGTCAGGCCGACACGGTACGGCGCCGAGGTCGTCGCCCAGGCCCGCGACGTCCTGACCCGGGCCGCGGCGATCGGATGCCGTCCGGTCGCCGATGCCACGAGCACCCGCAGGACCCTGCGCGTCGCGGCGACCAACTCGCCGGTGCTGTCCGGCATGGTCTCGCGCGTCCGAAGCCGACTGCCGGACCTCACCCTCGCCGTCAGCAGTGTGTACGCCTCCTCGCGGATCGTCGAACTCCTGGAGGACGGCGAAGTCGACGTGGCCGTCGCTGCGGACTATCCGGGGATGGAGCTGAAGCATGCGGACACGGTGACCCACCGAGGGATCGTCACCGAGCCCACCTTCGTGGCGCTGCCCACCCGCCATCCCCTCGGACGCCGCGCCCAGGTCTCGCTCGCCGATCTGGCCGAGGACGCCTGGTTCCTGACACCGGACGACGGGGCCGGCTGGCCGGGCGTCTTCTACACGGCCTGCGCCGCGGCCGGGTTCTCTCCGGTTGCCGTCCATGAATTCCTCGGTGACCAACTGCAGTTGCAGAGCATGATCGCCGACGGCCTCGGGGTGTCCGTCGTGCAGGCGACGTTGCGGCCGATCCCGGACGTGGTGATCAAACCGCTGATCGGTACGCCGCTGTGGTGCCGCTATGTGCTGGCCTGGCGGCGTGACACGGTTGCCGAGGACGTGGCGGAGGAGCTGTTCCACTCCGCCGGTTCCGCATACCGCGAACTCGCCGAGAGGTCACCGCACTTGAGGGCGTGGGCTGCGCGCACTTGGCGGGCGAGCGGGGCGTAGCCGGAACCGGGGCGGCCCGTGGGTCGGCCGGGTGTTATGGCCGGCCGCGGCACAGTGCTATGTCACATTCCATTGTTGGAGGCAGTCGCCGCTGAGATGGTGCCTCACGCGCCTCAACACCCGTATCGAGGCGCATCCTTCCGCAGAGGAGTCCAGAGATGCGCTACCTCTTCGCGCTGCCCAGACGCGCCGTCGTCACTCTCGCCGTCTGCATCACCCTCGCGGGCCTGCTGTCGGTGCCGGCGCTCGCGGCACCCCCCGCCCGGTACGGCGCCACTCCCACGACACCGGCGGGGAAGACCCCGCCGCCCACCGGCTCGACCGCCACCGCAGCCGACCGGCCCGCCGTACAGGGCCGCCCGTACACCACGGCTCAGCTACCGCCGTCGAGGCCGGCTCCCGCCCGAGTCCGGTCCGCCACGGAGACCGGACCGAAGTCCCAACCGAAGCCGGTCTCGTGCACCCCGGCCGACTTCGCAAGCAGGACCGGTTCAGCGCTCGTCACCTTCGTCGAAGCCTCGACCACGGGCTGCGTCAACACCCTGTTCGCCGTGACGGGCACAGACGCCCGCGACATCTTCCGCCAGTCCCAGATGGTCACCGTGGCGAAGGCCTTCACACGAGAGGCGCGGCGCTACGGGGGCGACAACTCCTTCGGGGTGTGGCAGCTCGTCCTGTTCCTGAGGGCCGGCTACTACGTCCAGTTCAACCACCCGTCCGACGTCGGGCCCTACGGTGCGGCCCTGGCCCAGGCCACCACCCGTGGCCTGGACGCCTTCTTCGCCAACCGGCGCTCCCGGGACGTCACCGCGGCGAACGGCGACGTACTGGGCGAGACCGTCATCCTCACCGACAGCGCCGACCAGCAGGCCCGCTACCTGAGCGCCTATCAGCGGCTGCTCAACGCCTACGACCGCTCCTACGACGCGGTCCCCAGCATGCTCACCGCCGTCAACGCCGTCTACACCCCGCTCTGGCGCGGCAACTGGAACCCGGACTACGTCAAGGCCGTGACCGCCGACCCGGGCATCGCCCGGACGCTGCACGGGTTCGCGCTGAGGCACGTCGACCTGCTCGGCACCGACCGCGCCTACCTGGACTCCAACGCCGGGATGAACCTCGCCCGTTACGTCGAACACACCGCGCTGCGCGCCACGGTCCAGCCGCTGACCAAGGACCTGCTGAACAGCTCGGAGATCACCGGTCCCACAGCCGGCCTGTGGGTCGCGGTGGCGACCCAGGCCGACTACTACGACCGCCCCGACTGCTCGTACTACGACATCTGCGACCTGACCGCCCGGCTGACCGACGCGGCCCTGCCCCTCACCCACAGCTGCGACGCGACCCACACCGTCCGGGCCCAGGCGCTCACCTCCGCCGACCTCGACGCCGTATGCGCCGACCTCGGCGCCCAGGACCCGTACTTCCACGAGCTGGTCAAGGACGACGGCCCCATACCCGGCCAGTACCTGTCGACGGTGCAGCTCGTCGTCTTCGCCAGCCGCGCGGACTACCAGACCTACGCCGGGGCGATCTACGGCGTCAGCACGGACAACGGGGGCATCACGCTGACGGGAGACCCGGCCGACCCCGCCAACCAGCCGCTCTCGATCATGTACCAGAAGCCCTCCGACGACGGCTTCACGGCCCGCGTCTGGAACCTCAACCACGAGTACACGCACCTCCTCGACGCCCGCTTCGACATGCAGGGCGACTTCACCCGGCAGACATCGGTGCCGGACGTCTGGTGGATCGAGGGCCTGGCCGAATACGTCTCCTACGGCTACCGGGGCATCACCGACGAGCAGGCGGTCGCCGAGGCGGGCAAGCACACCTACCGGCTGAGCACGCTGTTCCAGAACACCTACGCCAACAGCGACGTGATCCGCACCTACCCCTGGGGCTATCTCGCCGTCCGCTACATGGTCGAGAACCACCCGGCGGACATCCAGCGCATGCTCGCCCGCTTCCGCGCCGGCGACTACCCGGGCGGATACGCCGTCTACACCTCCGACATCGGTACCCGCTACGACGCCGGCTTCGACCAGTGGCTCACGGCGTGCGCCGCCGGCGCCTGCTCCGACACGCCCGCCCCCAGAAGGCGTAGCGCGCCGGTGATGTAGGCCGGACGGGGCTGTGGCCAGTGCTGGGGCGCGAGCGGCGTGCTGAATGCGCGGCGCAGGTCGTGGTGCCGGACTCCCTGCGGATGCGCTGCGGGCCGAAATGGAGTAGAGAGCGCCCAAGATCCCAAATTACTACTTAGTGCATGTATATGCTCACATTAAGTAGTCAACCCAGGGCTTCGCGCCCAGGTGAGAAAGGGTCAACCATGCGCAAGTTTCAGCGCGCTGCGGTCGTAGCCGCAGCGGTCGCGGGGCTGTCTGTTCTCGGTGTGGGTGTCGGCTTCGCCGACGATGCCGACGGGCCGCGGCAGGCCACCGAAGTCACCCCGCATTGGCACTTCGCGCCGGTGGAGAGTTCCAAGAAGGCGACTCCGGAGCAGGCGCCCAGATACACCGTGCCGGAGCTGGATCTCAATCGGTTCATCGATGCGTTCGTCGCCCCGGTCTCCAAGGATTCGAGCCAGAAGTAGCCAGGCGTCACAGGGGCGAGCGGCTCCGTAGTCCGCACCCTGGTCGGCCCACATCCGTCAGAGCAGCTGAGGCAGCCCGGACGCGCTGAACCCCGTCGGGGTGCGCGCCTGGGCTGCTGCGTTTTCCGCACTTCCGCATTGTTCAGGGCCCGGGGTCCTCGCCGGTCGACGGCGAGGGGATCCGGGCCTCGACCGTGCCCGGCAGCCGGCACACGTCCCGTCCCCCGGAGAGCCGGAACGGAAAGAGCCCCGCCAAGGGGAAAACAATCGTCTGTATTCACGAATGAACGGACCCGGAGGTTCCCCGTCCGGCATTTCTGCTTTCTGGGTCGCGGCGGCCGACCGGGTTTTTCCGGGCAAGCGAAAACCCCGGTGCCCCGGCTTGCGGCCGGGGCACCGGGGCGAGCTTTTTCCTACTTACCGCCGACGCTGTTGTTGCAGCCCATGGACGAGCCCAGCGAGGTCGACTGTGCGCCCTCGTTGCCCTCGCCGTTCAGCGCGCCGCCCAGCAGGCCGTTGAGCAGTCCGACCTGGCCGAGGATGTCCAGGTTCAGGTCGTGTGACCTGCAGGTGGTGCTCTGCAGGACGGTGGTGCCGCCGCCGCCCTTGCCGCCGCCGTCGTGGGCCTGAGCGGTGCCGGCACCCAGGAGGCCGACGCTGACGGCGGCGACCAGGACGGCAGCCTTGCGAAGCTGGTGCATGTCATCTCCGGTGGAGTGAAGTGGATGCGACCTGCGATAGATCGACTTCGTGCAGTTGTGGAGGTTAATAAGAAATATCCCCGGAACATCCGGCGGCGCGCCGAATTCGGGAAATCACTCACTACCTTGGTCGATGGCCGGAAATACGCCTTGCGAGTGAACCGCGACGTAATCAGATATTGAAATCCGCCAACTTGGCCGGGCATCGGGCGAGTTGTTGCGCGCCCTGTGCGCCTGACGCACGCTGGTCATATGGGTGAGCACGACGGCCCGACGCTGATCACCTCCGTCCAGCGGGCCTTCCGGCTGCTGGAGGCGGTGAGCGCGCACGAGAACGGCGCGCCGGCGAAACAGCTGGCACGGGAGACGGGGCTGCCCCTGGCCACCGCCTATCACCTGCTGCGGACGCTGGTCCACGACGGATACCTGCGCAAGCTGGGCGACGGCGGGTTCGTGCTCGGCGACACACTGCAGACACTGCAGACCACGGGCCGTGGACAGGCACTGCTCAGCCGGGTCCGCCCCGCACTCGCCGCACTGCGGGACGAGTTCGCCACCGCCGCCTACCTCACCTTCTACGAGGACGGCGAGATCCGCGTCGCCGAGATCGTCGACAGTGCCCGGGCACCCCGTGTCGATCTGTGGGTGGGGTTCGAGGACGCGGGGCACGCCACCGCGCTGGGCAAGTCCGTGCTGCGGGAACTGGACGACGAGGCCCGCAGGGACTACCTGTCCCGCCATCACCTCGCCGACCTCACCCCCCGGACGATCACCAGCCGACCGGAGCTGCTCCGGCGGCTGGACACCTCGCCCGTGGCCCCGGCCGTCACGGACCTGGAGGAGTACAGCCTCGGCACGGTCTGCGTCGCCGTCCCCGTCTACAGCGGCGACACCCTCGGCTCGCTCGGCGTCTCGATGCCGGCGGAGCGGCTCTCCCGGCTGCCGGAGATCCGGGCGCGGCTGCTCCCGACGGCGGACCGCGTGACGAGGAGCCTGTCGCTCACTATCTGAAAATCCTCTGCTTGTGACGGCCCGGACCGACCGCGTTTCCTGGATGAAACAGACATTTCAGCGGTGGGCCCCCGGACCGACGCGCCCCACACAGGTGAGGA
Source organism: Streptomyces sp. NPDC001492 (assembly GCF_053597275.1). Taxonomy (NCBI): domain Bacteria; kingdom Bacillati; phylum Actinomycetota; class Actinomycetes; order Kitasatosporales; family Streptomycetaceae; genus Streptomyces; species Streptomyces sp. NPDC001492. Next base: position 183,431 of record NZ_JBSFHW010000009.1, read on the forward strand.
CTGCAGACACAAGATGAGTCAGGCCCGAGACCATGGCGGACACTGGCCGATACGGTCGTTCAGACAAGCCGTCGCGCAACTGGCCGCGGGGGCACCCGTCCTGCCCGTGCTGATCGTCTCCGTGATCGTGCTCGCCGACCTGGCCGGCGGAGCGGGGATCACCTGGCTGCCGATGCTCGCGGCCGGGCCCGCCCTGGCCGCCACCACCAACGGCCCGCGCGGCGTCCTGTGCGTCGGCCTCCTCGCCGCGGTGCTGGGCTTCACGCTCGGCACCCGCAACGGTGTACCGGACAGCGAGCTGGCGGCCGTACTGTCCGCCCTGGCGGCCGTCACCCTGGCGAGCGGACTGGCCAGTGCGCTGCGCGGACGCCGCGAACGGGTGCTCGCCGCCGTCCGCTCGGTCGCGGAGACCGCCCAGCATGCGCTGCTCGCGCCCGTCCCGGCGACCGTCGGCCCGTTCCAGGTGGCCGTCCGCTACAGCGCCGCCGCGGCCGAGGCCCGTATCGGCGGCGACCTCTATGCGCTGATTCCCACCCCGTACGGGGTACGGCTGATCGTCGGCGACGTGCGGGGCAAGGGGCTGCCGGCGGTGGGAACCGCCGCGCTGGTGCTCGGAATCTTCCGGGAGGCCGCCTACGACGAGCCCGATCTCCTGGCCGTCGTCGACAGGATCGAGCGGAGCCTCGCGCGCAACCTCGGCAGCGACGACTTCGTCACGGCCGTGGTTGCCGGATACCCGAGGGCCGGGCTGCTGGAGGTGGTGAACTGCGGTCACGCGCCACCGCTGCTGGTGCGCGGGGACGGCAGCGTCGCGGCGGTGGAGTCCGCGCATCCGGCTCCGCCGCTCGGGCTGCGTGGGCTCACCGGTCACACCCCCGGCCTCCAGGTGCTGCCCTTCGCTGAACGGGAGCAACTGCTGCTCTACACCGACGGCGTCACCGAGGCCCGCGACCGCGGCCGGGCGTTCTATCCGCTCGACGAGGGTCTGGCGCGTCATGTGTCCGACGACCCGGCCCGCACCCTCGGGGCGCTCCATGACGAACTGCTGGCGCATGTCGGCGGCCGTCTCCACGACGACGCGGCGCTGCTCCTGATCCGTAAACCGGCCCTCAGCGAGACTGCGTGCGACGCGGAGCCCGGCGGCAGGGACCTGGCCTCCGAAGCTGCGTGAGCAGTGCCGGTTTCACCGTGCCGCGGTTCGGCCGGCAGCCGGTTCTCGCCACGCCTCGGCGGCCGTGAGCGGAACCAGGACCGGTGGCAGGGCCGAGGTCGTCAGTTCGATGCGGCGTCCCTCGGCCGCCGAGCGGAGCAGGGTGGTCATCGTCTCCAGCACGTGCAGGGCGAGATCGCCGCTCGCGCGAGGCGGCCGCCGCCCGTCGGCGGTGATGAAGTCGAGCAGGCCCAGGCCGCGCGCGCCGTCGGCGTAACCCGCCGACGGCGGGAGTGTGCGCCACTGGGTGCCGCCGAGTGCGAGGAGCCGCACCTCGCCCTCGAAGTGGTTGGGATCCGGCACCGTGAGCGTGCCGGTCTCGCCGTGGACCTCGATCGGGGCGGCCGTGGTGGCCACGCCGTCGAAGCTGGTCGTGATCGTGGTCAGGGCACCGCCCACGTGCTCGAGGACACCGGAGACATGACTGTCCACCTCGACCGGAATCCGCTCGCCCGCGCGCGGGCCGGAGCCGATCACGCGCTCGCCGCGCAGCCGGCCGGCCGCCCCGATCACGGCACGCACCGGACCCAGCAGATGGACCAGGGACGCGAGGTAGTACGGCCCCATGTCGAGCAGGGGGCCGCCCCCGGCGGTGTAGTAGAAGTCGGGGTGGGGATGCCAGCGCTCGTGTCCGGGAGTGACCATGACGGCCGAGGCGAACTGGGGGCGCCCGATGCTCCCCGCCTCCACGGCCGCCCGCGCCGTCTGCACTCCGGTACCCAGGACGGTGTCCGGCGCGCATCCCACACCGACTCCCGCCTTCTCGGCGGCTGCCATGACGGCCTGGGCCTCGGCGAGGGTGGCGGCCAGCGGCTTCTCCCCGTAGACGTTCTTGCCGTGGGCGATGGCGCCCAGGGCTATCTCGGCGTGGGCGGCGGGGACGGTCAGATTCAGCACCGTGTCCACCTCCGGGCTGCTCAGCAACTCCTCGACGGTCAGCGCCCGGGCGTCGGGCAGCTCGGCGGCGACCGTGGCGGACCGCGCGGCGTCGAGGTCGGCGACCGCGGTGACCTGTACGGCGGGATGGCCGAGGAGCGTGTCCAGATAGGCGCGGGAGATGACGCCGAGACCTACGACGCCGATGCGGTGCGCGTCGCCCACAGCATGCCCCTCTCGATGACGGTGCGGACGTTCGGGTTCTCCAGGACGTCCAGGCTGTGCCCCGGTGTCGTCACCACGATCCGCCCGGCTCCCCACTGCCGCGTCCAGATCGCCGGTGAGATGACGGGCCGCTGCCAGGGCTGCCAGGGCCGGGCGGGGTGCGTGGTGGTGGCCAGGACGTCGATCAGATCGTCGTGGAGCACCCAGTACTGCTCGGTGCACAGCTCGAAGTCGTCGAGCCCCTTGGTGACGGGGTGCTCACGCCCGAGCTCGGTGAGGCCGATGGTGTGCGGCAGGAAGTTGTCCTCCGCCTCACCCCGGCGCTCGCACGGCTCCTTGCCGGGGTGGCACGCGAACTGGCCCCCCACCAGCTGGAGATAGTCGGAGGAGGCGCGGAAGGAGTCGGCGATACCGCCGTGCCAGCCGGTGAAACCGGTGCCGGCCGCGACGGCCGCGCTCAGTCCCGACACCTGCTCGGCGCTGATCTCCGACATCGAGACGCACTGCACCACCAGGTCGGTGCGCGCCATCTCGGCGGCATCCGCGTAGACGTCGGTCGACTCCTCGACCCGGACCGTGAAACCGCTGCTTTCGAGGAAGGGCAGGAACAACTCCGTGGCCTGGACCGGCCGGTGCCCCTCCCATCCGCCTCGGACCACCAGGGCTTTCTTCGGCTGCATCGTGTTCCTTCACCCCGTCGTACGGAGTCCTCACTATGCGCCAGTCACCCGCGCCCGGCAACGGGCTGCCGGATGCGCGAAAGTTTCGCCCCCGCCGAGCCCCCGACCGCGGGAACCCGCCAACTTACGGGCGCCCCCTACGTCTTCCCCTCCGAGTCAGCCGGCTGCCGGGGTGCCCGAGGCGTGGGCGTCCACCAGCCAGCAGGCGGCGGTGAAGCGGACCTCCGTGCCCTGCACAAAGGGGTCGAAGGCGGCGCGGACCGTGTCGGTGACGTGTGCGCGGGTCTGCTCGTCGACCCGGCCCAGGGCCAGACCGACCGGACCGAGCCGGGTGAGGTAGTGGACCAACTCGCTCTCCGGCAGGGCACAGGACACATCGATCGGCCGGATGCCGACCTCCGCCCAGCCGCTCTCCGCCAGGATGCCGCGGACTCGGTCCGGGTCCGCGAAGGCGAACTGCCCCGGCTCGTCCGGGCGGCGGACGGGCAGGTCGGGCAGCAGCGGTGCCGCGGCGCGTTCGGCCGTCGTCATGAACGGGTTCTCCGCCGGGTCGCGCCAGGCGATGAACCGCAGCAGGGCGCCGTCCGTCGCGGCACGTCGGAGGTTCGTGAACGCCTGTACCGAATCCTTGAAGAACATGACACCGAAACGTGAGATGACGGCGTCGAAGGTGGCGGGCTCGAAGGGGTGGTCCTGGGCGTCGCCGAGGACGAAGGACGCCGGTGTGCCCTCCCGTTCGGCGCGCGCCCGGGCGGCCGCGATCACCGGTTCGGAGATGTCGACGCCCACGCTGCGGCCCGCCGGAGCGAGCCGGCGGGCGACGGCCAGCGTGACGCCGCCGGTGCCGCAGCCGACATCGAGCACTCGGCCCGCGTGTCGGGCGGCCACGGCATCGACGAGCAGGTCCTCGAAGGGCCTGAACATCTCGTCCAGCACCGTCTGCAGTTCGACCCAGGCGTTGCCGCCGGGCCCCTTCCAACGGGCCGCCTGATCGTCATCGCTCCCGCGCGCGACGTTCATGATCGCCTCCTCCGCTTGCCTTGGTCCGGTCGAGATGACACCGTGCCACTTCAAGTCGACTTGAGGTAAAGAGGATGACAGAGCTGGACATCGCGGAGGTGGTGCAGCGCGCCGGAGTCCCCGCTTCCACACTGCGCTTCTACGAGGAGAAGGGGCTGATCGCCGCCAGCGGCCGGCGGGGTCTGCGCCGTCAGTACGACCCGGCCGTACTGGAGCGCCTGGCGCTGATCGCGATGGGGCGCACCGCCGGGTTCTCGCTCGACGAGATCGCGCACATGTTCGCACCGGACGGGCAGCCGCGCATCGACCGCGAGGCGCTGGCGGCCAAGGCGGAGGAGCTGGACCGCACGATCCGTGAACTCGGCGTCCTGCGTGACTCCCTGCGGCATGCCGCAGCCTGCCCCGCGCCGAGCCACATGGAGTGCCCCACCTTCCGCCGCCTGCTGAGGGCGGCCGCCTCCGGCCCCTTCGCCGTACCGGGGAAGCGGGCTCCGCGCTCACCGCGGAAGCGCTGACGGATATTGCGGTGAGCGCGGAGCGACAGGGTCTCAGGCCGATTCGGCGTCGTAGTCCTGCCGGGACTGCTCGACCTTTTCGAGGTTGTCGGCGGACCATTCGGCGAGATGCGCGAAGAGCGGGGCGAGGCTGCGGCCGAGTTCGCTGATCTCGTACTCGACCCGGGGCGGGACCTCCGGGTGGTAGGTGCGCACGACGAGACCGTCACGTTCCAGCTGCCTCAGCCGCTGGGTCAGGACCTTCGGCGTGATCCTCGCGATGCGCCGCTCCAGCTCGACGAACCGCTGCCGGCCGTGCGTGTGCAGGCTCCACAGGATCGGCGTGGTCCACCGGCTGAACACGATGTCCACGACCGGACCGATCGGACAGGCGACTTCCGGATCGGTCCCGGCAGTTGCCGCCCGCATGCCCTTGACCGCCATGAGCATCCCTCCGGGATAGCCACTTTCCCCTAGGTACCTACTATACCGGCGGTGTTAGCGTCCCCGAAGCGCCCGGAGAACAGCACTCCGCGGCGTTCTCGCCCGATCGGGCATCGACAACACACCGTATGAACAGGGGAGTTGACCGTGATCGTAGTGACGGGGGCGACTGGCAACGTCGGCCGATCGCTCGTGCAGACCCTCGCAGCCGGCGGTGCTCGGGTGACCGCGACATCCCGGGCCGTCTCGGCCGCGGACGCGCCGCACGGCGTCCGCCACCGACAGGCGGACCTGACCGATCCGGAGAGCCTGAGGCCGGTGTTCGACGGCGCAGAGGCGCTGTTCCTGCAGAACGGTGGCCCCAGCGCGCACCTGCTCAGGCCGAGGGACATCCTCGACATCGCCAAGGCCGGCGGGATCGAGCGGGTCGTGCTGCTGTCCTCCCAAGGGGTCGCGACCCGGCCCGAGTCGGCCTCGCACGGGGGTGTCGCAGGCGCCGTCGAGGACGCCGTCCGGCAGTCGGGACTCGACTGGACGATCCCGCGGCCCGGCGGCTTCAACTCCAACACCTACGCCTGGTCCGAGTCCGTGCGCACCCGCCGGGTGATCGCCGCGCCGTTCGCCGACATCGGCCTGCCCACCGTCGACCCGGACGACATCGCCGAAGTCGCCGCCGCGGCACTGCGCGAGGACCGCCACGCCGGACAGACCTACGAGCTGACCGGGCCCGCCCTCACCACGCCCCGGCAACAGGCCGAGGCGATCGGTGACGCGCTCGGCGAACCGGTGCGCTTCATCGAGCAGACCCGCGACGAGGCCCGCGCACAGATGCTGCGGTTCCTGCCCGACCCCGTGGTCGACACGACGCTCGCCATCCTCGGCGAGCCCACACCGGCCGAGCAGTGCATCAGCCCCGACGTCGAGCAGGTCCTGGGCCGCCCGCCCGGCACGTTCGCCGACTGGGCGCGGAGCCATGTGGCCGCGTTCCGATAAGCCGTTGTACCTGCCCAAGTGCTGGGCGGCGGGCTCTGCCGGTTGCTCTGCGGCGAGGCCGCTCGGTCACGGCGGCGCTGACTTGCCCAAGGCCTGGGCGGGCTCGGCTGATTGCTCTGCGGCGAGGCCCGTTCGGCCGCGGTGGCGCGGTCTCAGGCGGGATGCAGGATCAGCCCGTGCCGGTGTGGGCGAGCCCCGCCTGTCGAGCAGCGCGTCAGTCCCGCTGTCGAGCAGGTTCTGGGCCGCCCGCCCCGCATGTTCGCCGACTGGGCGCACAGTCATGTGGCCGCGTTCCGATAAGCCGTTGTACCTGCCCACGTGCTGGGCGGGCTCTGCCGGTTGCTTTGCGGCGAGGCCGCTCGGTCACGGCGGCGCTGACTTGCCCAAGGCCTGGGCGGGCTCGGCTGATTGCTCTGCGGCGAGGCCCGTTCGGCCGCGGCGGCGCGGTCTCAGGCGGGATGCAGGATCAGCCCGTGCCGGTGTGGGCGAGCCCCGCCTGTCGAGCAGCGCGTCAGTCCCGCTGTCGAGCAGGTCCGGGGCCGCCCGCCCCGCATGTTCGCCGACTGGGCGCACAGTCATGTGGCCGCGTTCCGAGAGGCCGTTGTACCTGCCCACGTGCTGGGCGGCGGGCTCTGCCGGTTGCTCTGCGGCGCGGCCGCTCGGTCACGGCGGCGCTGACTTGCCCAAGGCCTGGGCGGACTCCGCCGACTGGTCCGGCGAAGCCCGCTCGGCCGCGGTGGCGCAGTCTCAGGCGGTCTGGAGCGTCAGTCCGTACCGGTTGAGGATCTCGTTGACCGGCTGGTACCAGGTCTCGCCTCCGGAGCTGCAGTTGCCCCAGCCGCCGGAGGTGACGCCCTGTGCCTGGTCGCCGCTGATGAAGGAGCCGCCGGAGTCGCCGGGCTCGGCGCACACGCTCGTCTTCGTCAGCTCATGGACGGCGCCCTGGCTGTAGTTGACCGTCTCGTTCTTGGCCAGGACGGTGCCGCAGTGCCAGTGCGAGGTGGAGCCGGAGCGGCAGATGGACGCACCGACGGGGGCTTCGGCGGAACCGCGCACGAGCTGGTCGGAGACCGTGCCCCAGCCGAGCACCACCGGCACGGTCCACCAGCCGCTGCCCACGTTGACCCAGGCGTAGTCGTTGTCCGGGAACGAGGAGCCCTGGAAGTTGCCGACATAGGAGCCGTCCCAGCCGTACACCGCGCCCGTGTGCTGGTCGCAGTGCCCGGCGGTGACGAAGCCGCCGTACACCGAGAAACCTATGGAGCAGCGGACGTTGCCGGTGTAGTACGGGTCGCCGCCCACGGTGCCGGCGGCGAAGGTCTGCGGCGCGTCGGCGGTCTGCCGCACGGTGACCGGGCCGGCCTGGCGGGCCCGGGCCAGGAAGGTCCGGACATCGTTGTCACGACGGTGTGCGGCGACGACGTTCACGACGACCTTGTTGGTCTTGGCGTCGACGTGCCAACTGCTGATGCCTGCGGGCGCGGAGAGGGCGTCGATGCGTGCCTTCGCCGCGTCCAGCTGCCGAGCGCTGTGCCGCACCAGACGTACGCTCGCGCCGGTCGCGCGCACGGCCTCGGTGTTCGCGCCGCGGGTGACGGCGACGGTCAGCTTGCCGCTTGCGGCGTCGAACCAGGAGCCGCCGTACGACGACCCGGCGGCACGCTTCGCCCTCCGTTCCACTGCCGTCGCCTTCTTCTCGGCGGCCAGACGCGCTTCGGCCTGACTTCTCGTCAGTCCCATGTCGTGCTGCATGGCAGAGAGGAGGGAGGCGGAGGCCGGGGGTTCCGTGGAGCGTGAGCGGGAGTCGGCGGCGGAGGCCGGCACGGCACTCGCGGTGGCCCAGCTGCCGAGCAGCAGGAGTGCGGACAGCGCGGTGCGCATGGCTGTTGTGCGTCTCAAGGGAGTGGTCCCTTCGTTGTTCCAGCAGGGTGGGGGTGGAACAGCAGAACGTTGAGAGCGCTCTCACTTCATGCGCGGCAGAGCCTAGCGGGGGATCGACGGGAGGTCCATACCAATTCCGCGTGTGAGGGAGACCGGATGAGTCGATCATCGCGGGGGTGGTGGCCGGCGCGAACGCCCATCGCTGCACGGGGGGTTGTCCTGACATTCCCTCGCACCTAAGGTCACCTTCGGGCGCAAGCGCTTTCTGCAACCAGGCCAGGCATGGCGACCACCCCCACACTGCGCCCCGAGGAGTGCGCATGAGCATTCGCGTCAGTCACGCGTACGGCGACCACATCGCGGTCGCGGCGCCGGACGGCACCGAGATCCTCCGCTACGTCTACCGTCCCGACCCCGATGCCTTCGAGGCGCGCAAGCCCTACGCGCACCCGGTGCGCACCCTCGCCGGACGCACCGTGACCGGCTACCGCCCCAGCGACCACCGCTGGCACAAGGGCCTGCAGATGACGGCAAGTCACCTCTCGGGGCAGAACTTCTGGGGCGGCAACTGCTATGTCCACGGCCGCGGTTATCTGCCGCTGCCCGACCGCATCGGCTCGATGCGCCACGACGGCTTCCCCGCGTTCACGGTCGAGGACGGCCGGCTCGCCTTCACCGAGGCCCTCACCTGGGTGGAGAACGGCGGCGCCGAGTGGGCGCGCGAGGAGCGCGGGCTCACCGTCCACTCCGTCGACCAGGAGGCCGGCGCCTGGGCCCTGGACTGGTCGATCCACCTCACCAACCTCCGCGAGGAGCCCCTGGCCTTCGGCTCGCCCACCACCGAGGGCCGCGAGATGGCCGGCTACACCGGACTGCAGTGGCGCGGCCCCCGCGACTTCACCGGCGGCACCGCCTTCGGCCCCGACGTCGACGGGGGAGCGGGCACGGACGCGAGCAAGCTGATGGGCACCCAGGGCCCCTGGCTGGCCTTCACCACCGAGCACGACGACGTCGACGCGCACTCCACGCTCGTGTTCGCCCATGCCCCCGAGAACCTCGACGCGCAGTCCGCGATCCACGACTCGCACTGGTTCGTGCGCTCGGAACCGATCCCCACGGTCGCGTTCTCCTGGGCGTTCTTCGAGGAGTTCGAGCTGCCGCCCGGCGAGTCCTTCGCCTACCGCTATCGGCTTGTCGTCGCCGACGGCGCCTGGGACCGCGACCGCGTCGCCGGCCACCTGGAGGGTCTGGCGTGGTGACCGTCCGGCCCTGAGAGCAAGCAGCTGCGAGGAAAGAGGTGACCTCGGCATGCCCGGACACAGGACAAAGGGGTTCTGCGCGGCGGCCGCCGCACTCGTGCTCAGTGCGGTGCTGGCCGGCTGCGGGGGATCGGGGGAGTCGACCGGCGGTGGCAAGGTCGTGCTGCGCTACACGTGGTGGGGCAACCCCGACCGCGCGGCACGCACCGAGCAGGCCGTCGCCCTGTTCGAGAAGCAGCATCCGAACGTGCGGGTCCAGACGTCGTTCTCCGGCTACGACGCCTACAAGCAGAAGCTGGCCATCCAGGCCACCGGTGGCGACGCACCCGATGTGATGCAGCTCGACTACCGCCAGATCGACCAGTACGCCACCGGCCATGTCCTGCTCGACCTCGGCAAGGTCAGCGACGTCCTGCGAACGGCGGAGATCGACCCGGGTCTGCTGGCCACCGGCCGGGTGAACGGCGCCCAGTACGCCATCCCGCAGGGCCGCGGCACCGAGACCGTCGTCTACGACGTGAAGGCCTGGAAGGCGTCCGGGGTGCCCCTCCCGCGCAAGGGCTGGACCTGGAACCAATGGGCCGACGCCATGAGGCAGTTGGCCAAGAGGACCGGCGGGCCCGGCTCCACCGACCCGGGCCAGAGCGAGGACGCCTTCGAGGTGTGGCTGCGCGGCCAGGGCAAGGCCCTGTACACCAAGGCCGGCGGCCTCGGCTTCACGGCCGGCGACCTCGCCCGCTGGTGGACCTTCACCGACCGGCTCCGCCGGGAGGGCGCCGTCTCCCCGGCCGAGCAGACCACGCAGCTCGACGGCTCCGTCGAGAACACCCCGCTCGGCCGCGGCAAGGCCACCGCCGACTTCAACTGGGACGCCCCGTCGAGCGGTTACCTCGCGCTCGTCAAGGGCGGCGTCGCGCTCGCACCGATGCCCTCGGGGGAGGACGGCACGCCCGGCCAGTACTTCAAGCCCTCCATGTTCCTCGGCATAGGAGCCCACACCGGGCACCGCGAGGAGGCCGCCGCACTCGTCGAGTTCCTCCTCAACGACCCGCAGGCGGCGAAGATCCTCGGCGCGACCCGCGGCATCCCCATCAACGAGACCATCCGCGAGCAGACGGCCTCACAGCTCAAGGACTTCGACAAGACGGTCGCCGGCTTCCAGTCCTCCCTGGAGGGCTCCCTCAAGGACCCGCCGCAGGCTCCGCCCTCCGGTGACAACGCCCTGCAGACCACCTTCCAGCGCGACTACGACCAGGTGTCGTACGAGCGCATGTCGCCGCGCCGGGCGGCCGAGAACTATGTCACCGAGGCGAAGGCGGAGCTGAGGTCATGACCACCACCGACATTCCCGCACCCACCGCACGCCCGCCCCGGCCCGCGCCCCCTGCCGGGCGTCGCCCCGCACGCGAACGCGAGGGCGCCGCCTGGGTGTTCCTGTCCCCGTGGGTGCTCGGCGCGAGTGTCCTGACGGTGCTGCCGATGGCCGTGTCGCTGTATCTCTCCTTCACCGACTACGACCTGTTCAACCCGCCGCACTGGGTGGGCCTGCGCAACTACACGCAGATGTTCACCGAGGACCCGCGGTACTGGCGTTCCGTCGTGACGACCCTGACGTACGTCGTGATCGCGGTACCCCTGCAACTGGCGCTCGCCCTCGTGGTCGCGCTCGCCCTGAAGACCATGAAACGTGGCAAGGGCTTCTACCGCTCCGCCTTCTACGCCCCCTCCCTCCTCGGCGCGTCCATGTCCGTCGCCCTCGTCTGGCGCGCGGTCTTCAACGACGGCGGCACCGTGGACCACCTCTTCGGCACTGGCGGCTGGGTCGACAAACCCGGCTGGGCGCTGGTCGCCGTAGCGCTGCTGACGGTGTGGCAGTTCGGTGCGCCGATGGTCATCTTCCTGGCCGGGCTGCAGCAGATACCGGCCGAGCTGTACGAGGCGGCGGCCGTGGACGGGGCGGGCAGGTGGCGGCAGTTCCGGTCCGTCACCGTGCCGATGCTGTCCCCGGTGCTCTTCTTCAACCTGGTGCTGCAGACCATCCAGGCGTTCCAGGTGTTCACCCCCGCCTTCGCGGTCAGTGGCGGCAAGGGCGGTCCCGCGGACTCGACCCTCGTCTACACCCTCTACCTTTACGACCGCGGCTTCGTCGCCTCCCACATGGGCTACGCCTCCGCCATGGCCTGGGTGCTGCTGCTCGTCATCGGCGCCGTCACCGCGGTGCTGTTCCGCACCTCGCGCTCCTGGGTCTTCTACGCCTCCGAGGGGGAGCGATGACCACAACCGCCGTAGTCCGAAGGCCCGTTCGCTGGGGCCGCGTCGCCGTGCACCTCGGCTGTCTCGCCGCACTGCTGGTCATGCTCTATCCGCTGGCCTGGCTGCTCGCCACCTCGCTGAAACCGGCCGACGAAGTGATCGCGAGCCTCAACCTCCTGCCCAGCCATCTGGAGTGGTCGAACTACAAGACCGCCCTGGACGGCGTGAACGACGTGTCGATCTGGAGGCTGCTCGGCAACTCGCTGCTGATCGCGGGCGGGGCGGTCGTCGGCAACGTCATCAGCTGCTCCCTTGCGGCCTATGCCTTCGCCCGGCTGCGTTTCCGCTTCCGCGGCCCGATGTTCGCCTTCATGATCGCGACGATCATGCTGCCGCACCATGCGGTGCTGATCCCGCAGTACATCATCTTCAACAAGCTCGGCATGGTGAACACCTACTGGCCGCTGATCCTGCCGAAGTTCCTCGCCACCGAGGCGTTCTTCGTCTTCCTGATCGTGCAGTTCATGCGCGGACTGCCGAGGGAGCTGGAGGAGGCGGCGCGCATCGACGGCTGCGGACCGTTCCGCAGCTTCTTCCAGGTCATCCTGCCGCTCACCCGACCGGCGTTGATCACCACGGCGATCTTCACGTTCATCTGGACGTGGAACGACTTCTTCACCCAGCTGATCTACCTCTTCGACCCGGACAAGTTCACGCTCACCCTCGCGCTGCGCTCGTTCGTGGACGCCTCCAGTCAGTCGGCGTTCGGCCCGATGTTCGCGATGTCGGTGATCGCGCTGCTGCCGATCGTGCTCTTCTTCCTCGCCTTCCAGCGGTTCCTGGTGGAGGGCATGGCCAGCTCCGGACTGAAGGGGTGAGCGGGATGAGCGACACGCGCACGCGGGAGCCGGGCGAGGTCTTCGGACCGCGCATGACCCTCTTCGCCGACATGCTGAGCGTCGGCCTCGCCACGGCCGCGGCCTGTCTGCCGCTGCTGACCGCCCCGGCCGCGCTGTCGACGGCCTGCGCGGTCCTGCGTGGCGCGCGGGAGGACCAACCGGTCACCGCCGGCCGCTACTTCGCCCTGCTGCTGCGGCGCCTACGGGTGGGCGACCTGGTCGCAGGTGCCGCCGCCCTGGCGGGTGCGCTGCTGTTCGCCGCGGACCTGGCGCTGGCGGGGGCGGGACTGCCGGGGGCGCCGCTGTTCGCGGTGACCGCCGCCGCGATCGGCGCCTGCGCCACCGTGGCCGCCCTCAGGGCCTGCGCCCGCCCCGAGTCCCTCGACGACTGGTCGGCCGCCGTGCGCGAGGCCGCCAGGGACGCGGTACGGGACATGGGCGGCAGCGGCCTGGTGCTCCTGGCGGTGGCGACGGCTGCCGTGTGCGCGTGGGTGCTGGTGCCGCTGGCGTTCCTGGCGCCGGGGCCGCTGGCCTTGGCGCTCACGGCCGTCGACGTGCGGTGGGCCGCCGCCCGTGCCTGATCCGGTCGGCGTCAGCCGTCACTGCTGTGGACGTACGGAGAGCGCCTCGGGCCGGCGCTGGGAGGGGATCGCCGGTGCCGGGCGGGTGATGCCGGACAGGTCGCGTGCGGCCATGCTGTTGCGGTCGGTGACCGAGCGGCCGAGGGCGTGGTGCGGCCACAGCCCCGCGGCCACCCGGCGGCTGCGCTCGGTCCATTCACGGGCCGCGGCGCTGCTCGCCTTGTAGTGGTTCACGGCGTACCCGCCCGAGTGGATCCGCAGCAGACAGAACCCGCCGGGATAGTCCTTGACCGCGCTGACCTCCTGCATCGTGACGTGCGGAGCCTGCGGCAGCACCGTGCGCTTGTTGCGGTGGGTGTGGCCCGCGTGATGGAGGAAGACGCCCGGTGCGCTCGCATAGGCGTCGAGGATGGAGCGGGCCTGACGGCGGCCGAGGCGCTGCCCGCCGGTCACCGGGAAGACGGAGTCCCGCACGGCCAGCGGATGATGTCCGAACACCACCGTGGGCTGGTCCCCGTTCTCCTTCAACCGGGCCCGGAACCATGCCAGTTGTTCCGCGCCGAGGCCACCCGAGTCGGCGCCGTTGCCGTCCTTCTCGTAGGTGTCGAGTCCGACGATCCGCAGTCCGCCGAGGTCGCGCGCGAAGTACGCGGGCCCGTCGCCGTCGAGGAAGCCGTCCCGGAAGGAGTCCCCGCAACCGCCGTCACATGAGCGGCAGTTGCCGTGCCCGGGCCGGTCGTGGTTGCCGCGTACGACGAAGTAGTCCTCACCGTGGGCGCCGAAACCGTCCAGGATCTGCTTGGCCTCGGCCAGGTCCTCGGCCGCCCCGCCGGCGGAGATGTCCCCGGCCGCCAGCAGCACGTCCGCCCCGCGCCGGCGGGCTTCCTCGACCACGGCCCGGCTCATGATCTCGGGATACGGCGCGCGGCCGTGTTCCTGCGTGATCCCGCGCATCAGGGGCATGCCGGTGACCAGGCCGGCGGTGGTCTCGCCCAGGTGCAGGTCGTTGCAGAGCGCGATCGACAGCAGGTGCCGCCCCGGCGGCGGCTGCGGCGTGGTGAAGGAGTACGGGCCTCCGGCCGAGCCCAGCCCGTGGCGGTTGGTGCCGACGGCGTTGCCGCGTACGAGATGCAGCGGCGTCGGCGTCGCGGCCACGCCCCGTGAGCGGGCCTGGTAGTAGTACGTCTGCCCGGGCTCCAGGTCCGTGAGCTCCACGTAGTGGTGCGCCCCCGGGCCGTCCTCCGCCGCGACGCGGGTGAGGCGCCCGGGATGGGTGCCGTAGACGACCTCGCCCTCGGTGACCGCGGGGAGCATGTGCCCGAAGCCGTCGTCGGTGCCGGGGACGCCGGTGTACCAGGTGATGACCGCCCGGTCCTCGGTCAGGGTGACCAGTTCCAGATGGACGGCGGCCAGGCCGTCGCGGTGGCTGTGCCTGTTCCTGCCCGCGGGGCCGCGCAGGGCATCGGCGGCGGCCCGCAGCAGGGCAGGGGTGAGAAGGGCGCCGGAACGCAGGATCTGACAGGGGTCGGGCACGGCCGAGAGAGCGGCGAGGGGAGCGGACAGGCAGCAGCGCATGCCCCAGTGTGCGCGCCCGCGGTGAACGGTGGCAGTGATGTGGATGCCGGGGCAGGGGCCGGAGGGCGACAAATCCCAGGTCGGCCCGCCTGCGACCGGTCCGGGTGAGAATGCTCACCTCATGATGATCAGCGTGGTTCACCCCTATATGTTCCGAAGTACCACCGGTTGCCCTCGGGGTCGCAGGCGGCGAAGTCGCGGGAGCCGTAGTCGGTGACGTGCAGATCCGTGGTGATCTCGGCGCCGGCGGCCTTGGCACGGGCGTGCACGGCGTCCGGATCGGCGGTGACGACGTAGGCACTGAAGGCACCGGGCGGCGTCGGACCGCTGCCGGGCTCCTTTTCCTCGCGCACGGAGCCCAGCATGACGCCGCCGCCCTCGGGCCAGCTGAGCTGGGCGTGCTGGACCAGGTCGCCCTCTGCGTGGACCACGGTCTCCTCGAAGCCGAAGGCCTCCACGAGGAAGCGGATCAGCGCGCGGGCGTCGTGGGCGCGCAGGGTGGGCCAGACCTGCGGGGCGGGCGGCTGCTTGGCGTTGTCGGGCGTACTGGTCGTCATGGTGACGCGCCTCCGTTTCGCGGGAACCGGGAGCCTGCCGGGAGTGCCCGGCCGCTCTCACCAGGGTCACGCGGGCGGATGGTGCCCGGATTGGATGTTTCGGAACTCCTGAGCCAGCCAGGCGCTCGGTGTGCAGCCCGCCAGGGCGGCGAACTCGCGGTCGAGATGGGACTGGTCCGCATAGCCGCAGTCGGCGGCCAGCCCCGCGAGATCGGGCACGCCCATGGGGGTCCCCCCGCTCGAGCGGAGCCGAGAGTGGGGGAGGGCCGCCAGGCGGCGTCGGGCCAGGTCGAAGCGGATGACCCGGGCGGCCGCCTTGGGGGTGAGCCCGATGTCGGCGCGGAAGCGGTTGCGCAGGTGCCGCTCGCTGAAGCCGGTGTCGGCGGCCAGCTGGTCGATGCGCAGGCCACCTCCGGCGGACAGCAGCCGCTGCCAGGCCTCCGCCACCGGGGAGGTGAGCGTCCCCGTGCCGTCGTGCCGGGACATGCGGTGCAGCAGCCAGTCGTCGACGACGGCGAACCGGGCGGCCCAGTCCGGAGCCTCCCGCACCCTGTCGTGGACCTCGCGCACGCCCGCGCCCAGCACCTCGTCGGCGTGCACGTCGGTCCCGGCCAGCTCTCCCGCGGGCAGCCCCAGCAGGACGCGGGCGCCGAGCGGGCTGATGGCGATCTGGATGCCGGACTGCCGCCCGGGGATGTCGATCAGCGCGGGCGTCAGGTGCAGGCCGCCCAGCAGGGTGGGGTAGTCGCCGGGGGCGGCGCCCGGATCGGGATGGGCGGCCATGCTGAGCGGCTCGTCCAGGGTGATGATCAGGGTCAGCCACGGGGAGGGCAGCCCCCGGTGCCGGCCGTGCGGGATGCCGCGCTGACGGTAGCCGGAGTACCAGCCGACCAGCCCGCGCAGCGGCCGCGCAGGCACCGCCCGCACGGCCTCGTCCACCAGCTCACCCATGCGGTCATTGTCCTGCGCCGGGCATGGACGGCGCTACGGAAGGCCCCACGCCGCACCGGGCTCGCTCACGGCCACGGGAGCGATGACGAGATCGGGCCGTTCCCCCGTGTACAGCAGGACCTCGCGGCCCTTGGGGAGGTCGACGGCGAGGGTGCCGTCGGAGGCGGTGCGGGTGTGCGCCGGGCTGCCGTCGTCGAGGACGGCGGTCAGCCGGCCCTCAGGCAGCCCGTGGCGCAGTTCCAGCGGCTCGCCCGCCAGGCTGCGCACGCGCACGAAGCGGGTGACCCCCTTGGTGCGGACCGCGCTGACCAGGAAGGCGCCCTGGGTGCGGAAGTCGTGCAGGGTCACGTCCGGCCAGGAGGACGGGACGGCGGGGAAGACCCGGACGACGCCGCCCCAGCTCTGGCAGAGCATGTCGTGCAGGGACTGCGAGGCCGACAGCGGTGTCTCGATGACCGGACCGGCCTCGGTGTAGTGGGTGTTGGCCCGGCACGGGTAGCGCGTGGTGGGGTCGAAGAACTTCTTCAGATACGTCAGCGCCGTGTCGCCGCGGCCCATCATCGCGTACATCGACGCGGCGCCCGTGTAGCTGTAACCGCGGTGCGCACCGGTCAGCGCGTGCCAGCGCACCACCGTCTTCTCGATCAGCTCCCGCTGGTCGGGCTGGTCCCAGTTCACGAGGTAGAGCGGATACACCATCAGCAGGTGCGAGTAGTGGCGGTGGGACTGGGCGTACGGGGTCTCCGCGCCGATCATGAAGCCGTTCTCGTCGACCGGATACGGGGTCAGTCTGGCCAGTATCTCCTGCCAGCGCTCCTTCAGCGGGTCGTCGATCCCGAGCCGTGCGGTGGCGTCCAGAAGCGTGGCGCAGCCCCAACGGATCAGCGCCAGGTCGTAGTTGGTGTCCCGTGGCGGGACCACCGGGTACTCCGGCGAGAGTGTCGAGGGCAGGTGGAGCCTGCCGTCGTCGCCGGGCTGGAGGAAGTGCCAGTAGTAGTTGACGGTGCGGCGCAGCAGCGGGTGGATCGTGTCGCGCAGCAGGGCCTCGTCCATGGTGTGCCGGTAGCTCAGCCACGCGTTGTGCAGCGCCCAGGTCAGGTCGCCCACTTCGGCGCCGGTGCCGGGCGTGCCGACGCTGCGGTTCGCGAACATGTCGGAGCTGCGGCCGACGCCGGCGCTGTCCGGGCGATAGGCGGAGGGCACATTGGCGGTCAGCTGCTCCTGGCTCTGCCTCAACGTGCTGACGAGGGAGTCGAGTTCGAGGTGGTTGGAGCCGTGGATGAGCCAGTACTCGAGCTGGACGTTGAGGTTCCACCACACGGCGGGCCAGGGCGTCGGTTCCAGCCACGGCCCGGAGGTGGCCATCACGGGGCCGCCCGCGCGGCTCGCCGACGCGACCTTGTACAGCTGGATCCAGTGGAAGCTCTGCAGCCGCTGGTCGGGGATCGAGACGAAGCTCTTGCGGTAGAAGGCGTGCCACCAACGGGTGTGCTGCGAGCGGAGCTCGCCGTAGGAACCGGCGCGCTGGATCTTCCTGAGCGAGACCTCACCGGCGCGGGTGTCGGAGGGGTGGCTGTGGGCCACGCTGAGCAGGAGGGTGTCGCCCGAGCGGCGGTGGGCCGTCGCGGTCTGGCCGCCGCCGGCGAGCGGCTGAAGGACCTGTTCGACGTCGCCGGTGGTCCGTGTGGTCCAGGGCGGGTTGGCGACGTATCCCGCCGGGGGCGCCTCCTGGACCTTGCGGGGGCTGATGGCCTCCTCGGGGTGGAAGGTCCAGCGGACCTGCTCCTCGCCGGCGGCCGTCACGCGTGCGGCGAGGATCCCGTCGTGGATGAGTGCGGAGAGCGTCAGGGTGCCCTTGTCGGTGGTGACCGTGCCGGTGAGCTCGGCGTTCCACAGGCTCAGTCGCCAGTCGACGGAGGTGATGGTGCCGGCCGGATCGAGGGTGAGGTGCCCCACGGGCAGCCGGGCGGTACCCCAGCCGCTGCCGAACTCGGGGCGGTGGTCCTGCACTTCGCCGTGCTGCACGGTGAAACGGATGCTGTTGGCGTCCGGTTCCCGGTACACCATGCTGCCCAGGCGCCCGTCGCCGAGGAACGGGCCCTCGTACCAGACTGTGGGCAGCCGGTGCCACACCAGATCCTGCCCCCGCAGGAAGCCGGCCCACGCGTCGTCGGAGTCCATCCGGTTGCGAAGCCGCCAGCGCGCGCCGGGCGCGGAGGCCTCCGGGGGAGCGGTGGCCGCAGCGGCGGCGCCGGGTAAGGCGGCGGCCGTCGTGGCGCCGAGGGCTGAGCCGAGCACGGTTCGTCTAGAGGTCATTGCGGGGTGCCTCCACGATGCGACGGACAGTTCCTGACGGTTCGATTCATCGGATCTATATCCCGGCGAAGCGTAGGACTGGTGCACAGTAGGCGTCAACGACCTCGACGCATCAGAGATTGATCCGATGTACGGGTATCAGTTCGCGGGTTCTGCGATGCCGATGAAGTGCCCGGCCACCGGTCGGACGCGGACCGACCAGCCCAGCGCGGTGAGGTCGCTCGTGAGCGTCCGGGCGTCGTGGAAGACCTTCACGATGCGGTACTCGCTGCCGTCGTCGAGCCGTCGCACCGCCGCCGGGACCGGGTGATCGGCGACGACGTCCTCCGCCGCGGCCCCGGCAGGCCCGTCGTCGATGAAGATCACTCTGCCGCCCGGGCCGAGCGAGTCGGCGACGGTGTCCCAGAAGCGGGGCAGGCGCGCGGGCGGGACATGCGAGAGCCAGAAGGCGAAGAACACGATGTCGTAGCGCCGCGGCGGCTGCCACGCGAACAGGTCGGCCTGGACGAACTCGACGGTGGCGGCCCCAGTGCGCGCACGAGCGAGCGCCAGCACCTCGGCCGCCGCATCGACGGCGGTCACCGACTGCGCCCGCGCGGCGAGCAGCCGGGTCCACTGGCCTGTTCCGCAGGCCGGCTCCAGCACATCCCCGACTATCGGGAGATCGTCGACGGCGGTGAGCAGCGCCTGCAGTTCTGCGTGCTCGGCGTAAGGCCGGTCGTACTCGGCCGCGCCCGCCCGGTAGGAGGCCAACTGCTCCGCCAGCAGTGCGTCGTCATCCATACCGCCATGGTCGGCCCCGCCCCTTGGACAGGGTCAAGGCCGACCGGAGGTGTGGCGCACCGGTCAGGCGCCGACGTACTCCGCGAGGTGCTCGCCGGTGAGAGTGGAGCGGGCCGCCACCAGGTCGGCCGGGGTGCCCTCGAAGACGACGCGGCCGCCGTCGTGGCCGGCGCCGGGGCCGAGGTCGATGATCCAGTCGGCGTGCGCCATGACCGCCTGGTGGTGCTCGATGACGATCACGGACTTGCCCGAGTCCACCAACCGGTCCAGCAGACCGAGGAGTTGCTCGACGTCGGCGAGATGGAGGCCGGTGGTCGGCTCGTCGAGGACGTAGACGCCGCCCTTCTCGCCCATGTGCGTGGCCAGCTTCAGGCGCTGGCGCTCACCGCCGGAGAGCGTGGTGAGCGGCTGCCCCAGGGTGAGATAGCCGAGCCCGACATCCGCGAGACGCTCCAGGACCTTGTGCGCGGCCGGAGTGCGGGCCTCGCCCCCGGCGAAGAACTCCAGGGCCTCGGAGACCGGCATCGCGAGCACCTCGGAGATGTCCCGGCCGCCGAGCCGGTACTCCAGCACCGAGGCGTCGAACCGCTTGCCCTCGCAGTCCTCGCAGGTGCTGGCGACCCCGGCCATCATGCCCAGGTCGGTGTAGATGACGCCCGCCCCGTTGCACGTCGGGCAGGCACCCTCGGAGTTGGCGCTGAACAGCGCGGGCTTGACGCCGTTGGCCTTGGCGAACGCCTTGCGGATCGGTTCGAGAAGACCGGTGTACGTCGCCGGGTTGCTGCGCCGCGAACCCCGGATCGGGCTCTGGTCGACCGAGACGACCCCGAGCTCCTCGGGGATCGACCCGTGCACGAGCGAGCTCTTGCCGGACCCCGCGACACCGGTGATGACGGCGAGCACACCGAGCGGGATGTCCACGTCGACGTCGCGCAGGTTGTTCGCCGTGGCGCCCCGGATCTCCAGGGTGCCGGTGGACTCGCGCACCCCGTCCTTGAGCTTCGCGCGGTCGTCGAGATGGCGCCCGGTGACGGTGTCGCTGCCGCGCAGCCCGTCGAGCGGGCCCTCGTAGCAGACGGTGCCGCCCGCCGTGCCGGCGCCGGGACCGAGGTCGACCACGTGGTCCGCGATCGCGATGACCTCCGGCTTGTGCTCCACGACGAGCACCGTGTTGCCCTTGTCCCGCAGCCGCAGCAGCAGACCGTTCATCCGCTGGATGTCGTGCGGATGCAGGCCCGCGGTCGGCTCGTCGAAGACGTAGGTGACGTCGGTGAGAGAGGAGCCGAGGTGGCGGATCATCTTCACGCGCTGCGCCTCACCACCGGAGAGCGTGCCCGCGGGCCGGTTCAGCGAGAGGTAGCCGAGACCGATCTCGACGAACGAGTCGAGGGTCTGCTGCAGCGAGCTGAGCAGCGGCGCCACCGACGGCTCGGCGAGGGAGCGCACCCAGTCGGCCAGATCCCTGATCTCCATCGCGCAGGCGTCCGCGATCGAGATCTTCTCGATCTTCGAGGAGCGGGCGTGCTCGGCGAGCCGGGTGCCCTCGCACTCGGGACACACGGTGAAGGTGACCGCACGCTCCACGAAGGCCCGGATGTGCGGCTGCATGGCCTCCTTGTCCTTGGACAGCATCGACTTCTGCAGGCGCGGGATCAGACCCTCGTAGGTCATGTTGATGCCCGCGATCTTCATCCGGGTCGGCTCCCGGTGCAGCAGGTCGTGCAGCTCCTTCTTGGTGAAGCTGCTGATCGGCTTGTCCGGGTCGAAGAAGCCGGACTCCGCGTACAGCCGGGAGTTCCAGCCGCCGCCGGTGTAGCCGGGGATGGTGAACGCACCCTCGTTGATCGACTTGCTGTCGTCGTAGAGCTGGGTCAGGTCCAGGTCGGAGACCGAGCCGCGGCCCTCGCAGCGCGGGCACATGCCGCCCACCTTGTTGAAGGTGACCTTCTGCTTGGCGCCGCCGCCCACCGAGATGGCACCGGCCGCGGAGACCGAGGGCACGTTGAAGGCGAACGCCCCGGGCGGCCCGACGTAGGGCTTGCCGAGCCGGCTGAACAGGATCCGCAGCATCGCGTTGGCGTCGGTGGCGGTGCCGACCGTGGAACGCGGGTCGGCGCCCATCCGCTGCTGGTCGACGGAGATCGCGGTGGTCAGCCCGTCCAGTACGTCGACCTCGGGCCGCGACAGGCTGGGCATGAAGCCCTGTACGAAGGCGCTGTAGGTCTCGTTGATCAGGCGCTGCGACTCGGCGGCGATCGTGTCGAAGACCAGCGAGCTCTTGCCCGAGCCGGAGACACCCGTGAAGACCGTCAGCCGGCGCTTCGGGATCTCGATGCTGACGTCCTTGAGGTTGTTCTCGCGCGCGCCGTGCACGCGGATCATGTCGTGGCTGTCTGCCGCGTGCAGCGCGGGCACCTGCGCGTTCGTCCTCTTCGCCGTGGTCATCGTCTCTCCATGGGTCGGGCCGGGCGGGCGCGGGAGTCGTCGTTCTGCGGTCACGTTAGCCGCGGCCGAGGAGTGGGCGCTTCTCGATTCCTGACCGGTCGCCCCGGCGGGCCTGGAGCAGGACGCAGGCGACGGCGCCGAGTGCCACGGTCGCGAGGCCCGAGCCGCCGAGCGTCGCGCCCGGGCTCAGCGCCGTGGTGAGCGGTCCGCCGAGCGCCGTGCCGAGCGGCGACGCGGTGAGGAGTACCGCGCTGCGGGCCGCGAGCATCGCCGCCAGGTGCTGCGGGGGCGACTTGGCCTGCATCAGCGTCACCGACAGTGCCACGAACGGGCCGTAGATCGCGCCGCCGAGCATGAAGCACGCGACGGTGACGGCCGTCGGCGCATCGGTCCCGAACGGCACCAGGACGAGCCCCCAGGCCGTCACGATGCCGACCGTCACGGGCCACAGCGGCAGCCGCCGCAGTGCCCCGACCGCCAGCGAGCCGAGCACGGCCCCGAGGCCGAACAGCATCCAGTACAGGCCGAGCAGGGTGCCGGGTGCGTGCAGGTCCTCGGTCACATGCAGCGGCAGGGCGACCTCGACCGGGCCGTAGAGGAAGTTGAAGAACCAGGTGAGGGCCAGCAGCCCGAGCAGCTCGGGACGCGACCGCAGCAGCGCGAGCCCGCCGCGGGCGGCCGGCCCGTCGACAGGGGAGACCTGCCCCGACTCCGGCAGCCGGGTGCGCACGACGAACACGGCGAGGAAGACGTAGGTGAGCGCGTCCAGGCCCAGTACGAGCGCGGAGCTCGCGTACGTGACCAGAACTCCGGCGAGGGCCGGGCCGGCGATCGTGGCGGCGAAGTCGAGCGAGCCGACGAGGGTGTTCGCGGCCAGCCGCTGCTCGTCCGGCAGCAGCTCGGCGAGCAGCGTGTACTTGCCCGCACTGCCCCAGGCGTGCAGCAGCGAGGAGACCGCGAGCAGCACGACGTACAGCGACGGCGTGAGCAGCCCGGCGAACCAGGCGAGCGGCACAGCGCCGAGGAACACCCCGCGCACCACACTGTCGGCGATCAGCAGCCGCCTGGCCGGCACCCGGCGCAGCCGGCGGCCGAGCAGGAGCGCGCCGAGCACGCCCGGCAGGGTGTACGCGGCGACCGCGCCGCCGACCCACAGCCCCGCACCGGACTGCGGCGCGAGCTCGATGGCGAGCCACGCCACCGCGACGAAGCTCATGCCGTCGCCGAGGCAGGAGACCGCGAAGCCGAGGAACAGCCGCCGGAACAGCCGGTGGGCCAGGACCGGCCGGAAGGTGGAGGGAACGAGGCGTCGGATCACCCCCGTCACGCTAGGCGTGGCCGGGGGACTGCGCTTCTCGATTCCTGATCGCTCTGTCCGGGTGTCGGGTGAACGGCCGTCGGCGTCCACGCGTACCGCTGGTGGCACGCCCGTCCGGAGCGGGGCCGAACAGCGCCGAGAGGGAGACGCACGTGGTGCCGGGGTGGACAGCAGCCCGTCAGCTCTGATCTGGGCTGGGCCGCCACGAACTGCCGGTCTCGCGTTCGAACGCCGGACGCACGTCCACGGTGTCGTACACGATGCGCAGCGTGGCAATACGGCCGTCCTCGGCGAGCTCGGCCAGGTCCACCACGTCAAACGGCGCGGCAGCTCCGGACGGCAGGCGCCAGTCGAAGTGGAACCAGAACGAGATCAGTGCGGCCCCCTGCTGGGTCCGGCCCTCCGCCACCCCCAGCAGAGTCAGGCCCGCCCGGCTGGTATCGGCGAAGAGCTCGGGATAGAACTCCGTGGCCGGTCGAGGGCCGTACAGCGGAGAGTGCACCATCGCTCCAGGCGCGAACAACGCCAGCACCGCCTCGGCGTCCGCCCGCTCCAGCGCCGCCAGGTAAGCCGACACAAGCTCAGCTGCAGTCATGATCACTCACTCAGGATCAGGCCGAAGCGACAGCCCATGCTCTCATCCCACCACTGGCGCTCCGCCCGTCAACCGGCACAACGCCCCAAGATCTCACATGTGTTTCAGCGGGCGGCGGACGGTGTCCCGAACCGGACCGAGACGCCCGGCGAGTAGAGCACGCTGACCGGCGCCTCCGTCATCCGGGGCAGACCGGCCGCCATGATCAACTCGTCGTCCAGGTCGAGAAGTTCGGCCCGGTGCAGCGGCCAGGGCGCATGCTCGTTGGGCAGGTGCACCGTGCGGCCGTGCCACGGGACGTGCATGCCCCAGCGGGCGGTGAGGAACAGCTCCAGGGGTGTGGGCTGCGCTATGGGCGCGCCGGGTCGCACCACGACCCGGCTGCTGGGGCCGCGGGCTGCGGACCGTCCGCGGCGGCAGGTGTAGGTGATCCTGTCGTTCGCGCGGTGCAGCCGCATGGCCGACCACACATAGGGCAGCCGTACGCCCAGCCGCCCCACCAGCACGGGCAGCAGCCGGGTCGCGTCCAGGGAACGGAACACGACACCGCGGCGGCCCCGCTCGTCCACCGAGTACAGCCGTACGTTCGTCTCGCAGAACGTTCCGAGATACGGCAGACCGGGCCCCGGACCGAGTCCCACGCCGCGCATCAGGAACGGCACGAGGCCGACGTAGGTGACCCCGTCGAGGGTGTCGGGCCGGGTGCCGGAAGGCAGCAGGGGAGCCACCCGCTCCGGTTCCACCGGCCAGTGCAGGAAGGTCAGTTCGTGCCAGCCCTGCACCAGCGTCGGCCGGCGCACGGGCCGCGGGGTGGAGGCGGTGACCGGTTCGATCTCCATGCCCAGGCTTCTAGCACGCGGGCAGTTGCCCGGCTGCTCCGGCGGGCCAGGGCTCGCCGGTGTTGTGCGCAACGGCACAGTCATCGATGCCGGTCCGGTGGGGGTGCGGTGCTGTCTCTGACCACCAGGCTGGTCGGGACGAGATCGGTGCCGGGCTTGGAGTCGCCGCGGGTGCGGATCTGCTGGAGGGCGTCCTGGACGCAGCGGCGGCCGACCTCCGCGAAGTCCTGGTGGACCGTGGTCAGGGGCGGCACGAAGAAGGCGGCGTCGGGGATGTCGTCGAAGCCGACGACGCTGATGTCCGCGGGCACCCGCACACCGCGCTCGTGGAAGGCACGCAGCAGCCCCAACGCCATCTGGTCGTTGGAGGCGAACACGGCGGTGCAGTCGGGCTGTTCGGCGAGCGCGAGGCCGGCCGCGTAGCCGGACTCGGCCGACCAGTCGCCGTGCAGGGGCGGCGGCACCGGGCGTCCCGCCTCCTTGAGGACCGTGCGCCAGGCCTGGGTGCGGCGCTGACCGGCGAAGGACGTCTCCGGTCCGGTCACGTGCCAGACGGTGCGGTGGCCCAGGTCGAGCAGGTGGCTGACGGCCTTGCGGGTGCCGTCGGCCTGGTCGGTGTCGACCACGCTGTAGCGGTCGCCGGCGTCGGAGTCCACCACGACGACGTGCACGCCGGGCGGCAGCTGCACCGTGCCGGTGTCCAGCAGATGGATCTCCATGATGACGATCACGGCGTCGACGGCCAGCTCTCCCATGCGTGTGAACGCCCCCAGGACGTTGTCCTGGGTCGGGACGTCGATGGGGATCAGGGTGATCGCGTACCCCTCGGCCGCGGCATGGGTGGCGATCGCCTCCACGGTGCGGCTGTTGCCCGTCGAGGACAGGCTGAAGAGGATCACGCCGATGGTGTTGAACTGGCCGTAGCGCAGGGCGCGCGCCGCGCTGTTGGGCCGGTAGCCCAGGTCGCGCATGGCCGAGAGCACCTGCTCCCGGGTCGAACTGATCACCCCGGGGTAGCCGTTGGAGACCCGCGAGACCGTCTGGGAGGACACGCCCGCCCGCTTGGCGACATCGGCCATGGAGACCCGCTGCTTGCGGCGTCCGCCCGGGACGCCGGTGCTGCCCCGTTCGACCACTGGTGCCTCCCTCGGGTGCCCGACCTGTTGCGCGACGCACCGGATGTTACGCGTGAGGAGCCTTGACGGTCGCTGGGGCGGATGCCACGATTCCGGCGCCGCCGAGTTCACGTAAACATCCGTTGCGACGACCAGCGCATGTTTACGTAAACATGCGGGGCGCCGAGCCGCCACCTCCTGAAAGGCCACGTCGATGCGCAAGACCCCCACCAACCGCCTCGCTCCCCGGCTCCGTGCCGCCGGTGCGGCGGTAGCGATCGCCGCGGTCAGCGGCGCGACCCTCACCGGCAGCCCCGCCTCCGCCGCGCCGAAGACGGACACCACCCAGTTCAAGGGCGTCAACTGGGCCGACCCGCGCGACAACTACGCCGACGACCCCGTCGTCCTGTCCGGTCTGTCGCTCTCCGACACCTACGCCCAGACCTACACCAAGGCGAGCCGGGTGATCTCCGCCTTCCGCGCCAACCTCGGCGCCAACACCGTCCGCCTGCCCATCAACCCGTACACCGTCAACGGCTCCTACTGGAAGTCGTACCGCGGTGTGATCGACGCGGCGACGGCCAAGGGCTTCAAGGTGATCCTGTCGTACTGGGAGGGCACGGGGGCGCAGAAGGACGGCTTCATCGACGACGAGGCCACCTACTGGCCGATGTGGAACACCGTCGTCAAGGCCTACAAGGGCAACTCGAAGGTCTACTTCGAGCCGATGAACGAGCCGCACGGCTACACCGACACGCAGTGGGCCGACATCGCCGCCAAGTGGCTCGCGACGTACGGGTCGGTCCCGCGGGGCCGGGTCTTCGTCAGCGGAGCCGGCTACAACGACCACGTCACCTCGGTCTGCGCCGACCCGCGGCTGAAGGGCACCTACCTGTCGCTGCACCACTACGGTTTCTGGAAGTCGTACGCCACCTACGACCAGTGGAAGGCCGACCTCAAGGAGCGCATCGGCGACTGCGCGAGCCGTACGGTCATCGACGAGTTCGGCGCCCCGATGACCACGGGCCTGAACTACGACAAGCCGGCGCCCGACGACAACTACGTCAACTTCATCCAGGCCGAGACGGACACCGCCCGCGAGCTGAAGATGGGCTCGGTGTACTGGCCGGGCCTGCGCACCGACGACATCTACTCGATACAGAAGCTCGTCGGCGACGCCTCCCGCCCCTGGCTGGAAACCACCAACCAGTCCGGCGCGGACCGTCTCGCCTGGGCCTGGGGACGCGGCCGGCCCGTCCAGCCCTGATCCTCGCACCAGCCGCCGGACGGTCCCGGAGCCACTGGGCCCGGGACCGTCCGGCACCCCGCCGAACGTCGCGGCTACGGCTTGATGCCCACCCCGGTCCAGAGGCTGACCTCGGCGTCCGTGGCGTCGGGCTCGCCGTCCGGGCGCCAGCGGTGGCCGACCGCGATGCCGGGATCGAGCAGCTCCAGTCCGCCGAAGAACTTGGCGACGTCGTCCTTCGAGCGGAACTGCACCGGCGTGCCCGCAGTGGTGTAGATGTCGGTGACCTTCTGCCAGGTGGCCGGGTCGAAGTCGGGCGTGCAGTGGCTCAGGGCCAGCGCGCTGCCCGAGGGGAGGACGGCCAGCAGACGGTCCACGATGCCGTACGGGTCCTGCGCGTCCGTCACGAAGTGCATCAGGGCGTTGAGGGACAGGGCCACCGGCTGGTTCAGGTCCAGGACCTCGGCCAGGGCGGGGGAGTCCAGCAGCGTCGCCGGGTCGTTGACATCCGCCTCGATGTACGTGGTGCGGCCCTGGGCCGTGCTGCGCATCAGGCGCTCGGCGTACTTGAGGACGAGCGGGTCGTTGTCCGCGTAGACCACCCTGGCCTCGGGGACCACGGACTGGGCCACCTGGTGCAGGTTCGGCTCGGTGGGGATGCCGGTGCCGATGTCCAGCCACTGGCGGATGCCGTGCTCCTGGGCGAGCACGCGGGTGGCGCGGTGCATGAACGCCCGGTTCTCACGGGCGCACACGAAGATCGCCGGGTAGGCCGAGGCGACGGTCTCCGCGGCCTGCTTGTCGACCTCGAAGTGGTCCTTGCCGCCGAGGTAGTAGTCGTACATCCGGGCGGAGTGGGGCCTGCTGGTGTCGATGTCCCGCGCGGCGTGCGAGCTGGTCATGCTGTCCCTTTCGGTGGGGTGCGTGGGGGGTACAGGGCCGTCAGATGATCGGCGAGACCTCGTTTGACTCCCGCGACGAACGCGGTGATCTCCTCCGGGGTGTAGATCAGCGCGGGTCCTGCGGGGTCGGTCGACTGCCGCAGGGCCACCCGGCCGTCGGCGAGCTGTTTCGTCTGTACGCACTGGCCCCCGTTGGGGCCGCTCCACGGAGACTCCCAGCCCTGTTCGCCGAGGTCCGAGGCCGGCATGCCGTTGTAGACGCCGCGGACACCGCCGTCGGCGCTGGTCATGAGTACTCCTTTCGCATGCGGTTCAGGAGCGCCCTGCTGTCCGTGTCCGAGGTCAGCAGGGACATGCGGTTGTGCGCCTCCAGATGGGCCGCCACGTCCGAGCGCTGGTCCAGGTACATGGCGCCGGAGAGGATCTCGCTGTAGACGATGTCGGGCAGCTCCGGCTCCTTGAACCGGAAGTAGGTGAAGGGGGCGCACGCGCCGACGTGGGCGCCCGCGGAGAACGGCACGACGTCGACGCTGACGTGCTCCAGCTCCGAGACCTCCAGGAGCCGGTCGATCTGCTCCCGCATCACCTCTGGGCCGCCCACCACCCGGTGCAGCACCGTCTCTTCGAGCACCACCCACAGCGTGGGCGCATCGGGTCTCTCCAGCAGACTCTGTCGGCGCAGCCGCAGATCCACCCGCCGCTCCAGGTCCTCCTCGCTCCCGCCCGGGAAGCCGCCGCGCAGCACCTCGCGCGTGTAGTCGTGGGTCTGCAGCAGCCCCGTCACATAGTGCGGCTCGTAGGTACGCAGCGTCGTCGCGCCGGACTCCAGGCTCACATAGCCGCTGAACCAGCTCGGCAGCACATCGCGGTACAGATGCCACCAGCCGGGCTCGTTGGCCCGCTCGGCAAGGGCGACGAACTCGTCGATCTCCTGCCGGTCGGCTCCGTACGTCTCCAGCAGCTTGTCCACGTACAGGGGCTTGAGGCCGACCTCCGCCTTCTCCAGGCGCCTGATGGTCAAGGAGGTCACCCGCAGGGCCCTGGCCGCCTCGTCCAGCGTCAGACCCGCATCCTGGCGCCGCTCCTGCAGCCGCCGGCCGAGGATCATGCGGAGAACGGTAGGTGCGCTGGGGCTGTTGCCCGCGCCCGACCGGCCTTCGTTCACCACGCCCTACCTCCTGAGTCGCCGTCACCGTGCCATTGCTGAAAGCGACTTGACGATGCGGACGGACAGATACCGGCTCCATGAAATTATCAGGCAGCTGGTTGCAGCTTGAACTTCCCTGAGAGCATAGTTACTTGTGTGAATCGTTACGACGGTCACAGCGCGCCCCGCTCCCCACGGAAGGCAACTGCGTGTCCCCCCACACGACTTCCTCTCCGCAGCTCTTAGACGCCCCGGACCCGGAGCGCACCCACTGGCTCGAACTGCCGCCGCACCGCTCCAGCATCAGGGTCGCCCGCCGCTCCGTCGGCGCGCGGCTGAGCGGCTGGCGCCTGCCGGCAGACCTGTGCGCGGACGCCGTCCTGCTGGTGTCGGAACTGGCCACCAACGCCGTACGGCACACGCTCAGCGCCCGGATCCTGTGCGGCATCGGGCTCATCACCGAACAGTGCCTGCGCCTCGAGGTCCACGACCACGACCGCAGCGACCGCGGCCTGCCCCGCTGCGAGCCGTGCCCCGACGACGAGAGCGGCCGCGGGCTGCTCATCGTGGGGGAGGTCGCGGACAGCTGGGGAGTCGACCGGTCCAGACTCACCGGCGGCAACGCCGTGTGGGCGCACCTGACGGCCTGAGAGCCTGCCGGGGGAAGGGCGTTCAGCCCTTCTGCGGGGTCAGCTCGGCGAGCAGCAGGGTGCGGTCGTCGGCAGCCGCCGCGGTGGAAGGGGTGCTCAGCAGCCGCCGGCACAGGGACTGCAGCGGTTCCTGCTCGCCGGCGGCCGAGGACTGGGCGGCCGCCGTGTCCAGGGCGCGCGCGAGGCGGATGATCTCCTGGTCGATGTCGGCGTCCCGGGACTCGACCAGGCCGTCGCTGTAGAGCACGAGCAAAGCGGGTTCGTCCACGGTCAGCACGGTCGCCTCGTAGCTGCCCGCGCCCAGTCCCAGGGGCAGGCCCGGGCCGGTGAGCGCGACCGGCGCGGTCCGGCCGTCGGGGCCGCGCAGCAGCGGCGGTGGATGGCCGGCCCCCACCAGGGTGCAGGTGCGCCGCCGCGGGTCCCACTCGGCGTACATGCAGGTCGCGAACGATGCCCCCGGGGTGTCGCAGGCGAGTGCGTCGAGGCGCCGTATGAGATCGGCCGGCGGGATGTCGAGGGTGGCCAGGGTGCGGACGGCGGTGCGCAGCTGGATCATCGCGACGGCCGACTCCGGGCCGTGTCCCATGGCGTCCCCGACGACCAGACTGACCCGGTCGCCCGGCCGTTTCAGCACGTCGAACCAGTCACCGCCGATGATGTTGCCCTGCCCGGCGGGCAGACAGCCGTGCGCGATGCGGCAGCCCTCGACCTCCTGCGCCGTGCCCGGCAGCAGGCTGTTCCGGATGGCCAGGGCGGTGCGGCGCTCGCGCTCGTAGCGGCGCGCGTTGTCCAGGGCTGTGGCGGCGCGTGCGGCCAGCGCGTCCGCGGCCACGACGTCCGCGGGCCGGAAGGGGGCCCGGTCCGGGCCGCGCGAGCAGGCGACGAACCCGACCGAGGCGCCTCGCAGTTGCAGCGGGACGACGAGAAAGGACGACATGCGCAGCAGGTCGTCGATCCGCGCGTCGCCGCCCGCGGAGGCGACCAGCCGTTGTGAGGTGTGCGGGTCGATCGCGTCCAGCAACTGCGCATGGCCGGCCGCGAGCGCACGGGCATACGGTGTCTCGCGCGGGAAGACGATCACCTCGCCGACCGGGAGCACCCCCTCCCAGTCCTCCACCGCGTCCGTGCCGATGCGCAGCGCCAGACGGCGCGCCTCTATCTGGGGCGGGTCCGCGACGGCGTACAGGTTCTCGTCGCGCAGCCAGCGCTCCAGCAGATAGATCGAGGCCGCGTCGCAGAAGCCGGGGGTCAGCGCGTGCACGACATGGCTGCCGGTCAGCCCCAGGTTCAGTTCCGAACCGATGGCGTCGGCGGCGGGGGAGAAGGCCGACCGGCGGGGCGAGGGCAGTGCGGCGGGGGGAATGTCGGTGCGGCTGCGCGGTTCGTTCCGCAGGGGTCGTGCCTTTCCGGGTGGGGGGCTCCGGGCACGCGGCGATGAGGGTGGCTCGCCGTGTGTCGTCGGCAACTATATGATGTTGCGTCAAGGCCCCTGGTCAAAAAGGGAGTTGCAGTGCCCGAGAGTGAAGGTTTCCCGCCGGGGACCGATCCGGACAGGGCGAGCGTCGCCCGCGTGTACGACGCCTTGCTGGG
Source organism: Streptomyces sp. NPDC001492 (assembly GCF_053597275.1). Lineage (NCBI taxonomy): Bacteria > Bacillati > Actinomycetota > Actinomycetes > Kitasatosporales > Streptomycetaceae > Streptomyces > Streptomyces sp. NPDC001492. The sequence goes on from NZ_JBSFHW010000009.1 coordinate 214,275, forward strand.
CGGGGAGCACCACTTCGCCATCGATCGGGAAGCGGTGGCGGCCATCACGGCCATCGAGCCCCAGGCGCGCACCCTGGCCCGGGCCAACCGCGCCTTCCTCGGCCGGGCCGTGCGCTTCCTGGTCGAGTCCGGGGTACGGCAGTTCCTCGACCTCGGCTCGGGCATCCCCACCCAGGGCAACGTCCATGAGGTGGCGCAGGCGGTCAGCCCGGGAGCCCGGGTGGTCTACGTGGACAACGACCCGGTGGCCGTGGCGCACAGCACGTCGCTGCTGGCCGACAACCCGGACGTGGACATCGTCGACGCCGACATCCGGCGGCCGGCCGACATACTGGCCTCTCCGCAGGTGCGCAAGCTGATCGACTTCGAGCAGCCGGTCGCCGTCCTCATGAATGCGATCCTGCACTTCATCACAGCGGAGGAGGACCCCGCCGGCCTTGTGGCCGCCTTCAGGGACGTCCTGCCGGAGGGCAGCTACCTGGCGATGTCGCACGGCACGAACCAGGACCGCCCGGACAAGGCCGCGGCGGTGGGCCAGCTGTACCGGTCCAGGGCCACCTCGCCGGTCATCACCCGCTCCCACGACGAGATCCTCGAACTCTTCACCGGCTTCGACCTCGTGGAACCAGGCCTGGTCTACCTCCCCCTGTGGCGCCCGGACGCCGACGACCGGATCCCGGACAAGCCGTCGGAGTACTGGGTGTATGCGGGGGTCGGCCGCAAGGCCGGGTAGCCGGGAAAGCAGTTCCCAGGTACCGGTCGCCGCTCGCTGTCGATGCGGCGGGCCCTCGTTCGTGTAGAGGGTGAAGGCCGGCACCGGGCCGGCCCGAGCGCAGGGCTGTGAGAACGATGACCCACGTATCCACGCTGCTCACCGGACGGGGCCTGGTCGAGTCACCCCGCTGGCACGACGAGCTGCTGTATCTCTCCGACTGGACCGCCGGCGAGGTCCTCGCCGTCGACCTGGAAGGCCGCAGCGAGGTCGTCGCGCGGGTGCCGTCGCTGCCGCTGTGCACCGCCTGGCTGCCCGACGGCCGACTGCTGATCGTCTCGTCCGCGGAAGGGCGGCTGCTGCGCCGCGAGCTGGACGGAAGCCTCGTCGAGTACGCGGATCTCGGCATCCCCGGCTGGAACGACATCGTGGCGGACGGCCGCGGCAACGCCTACGTCAACCGCGCCCACTTCGACCCGATGGCGGGGGAGGACGTCAAACCCGGCTCCGTCCACCTGGCCGCGCCCGACGGCTCGGTGCGCGAGGTGGCCGACGACATCGCCTTCCCCAACGGCATGGCGGTGACCGCCGACGACGCCACCCTGATCGTCGCCGACTCCTACCGCCGCCGGCTGCTCGCCTTCGACATCGGCGCCGACGGCACCCTGTCGCACCGGCGCGTCTGGGCCGATCTGGGCGAGGGCGTCCCGGACGGCATCTGCGTCGACGCGGAGAACGCCGTCTGGTACGCGGACGTGCCCAACCGGCGGTGCGTGCGCGTCGCGGAAGGCGGCACCGTCCTGGAGACCGTGGAGCTGGACCGCGGAGCCTTCGCCTGTGTGCTCGGCGGACCCGACCGCCGCACGCTGTTCGTCACCGCGGCCCGCTGGCAGGGCATGACCGAGACCGAGATGGTGGCGCCCGGAACCGGCCAGGTGCTCTCGGTGCCGGTCGAGGTGCCGGGAGCAGGACGGCCGTAGAAGGTGCCGCACCTGCCTCACAGGAACGGTGTGCCCGCATCGAGTCCCGACAGGACCCGGCCGTAGATCTCCAGATTGGTCGCGGGGTTGACGAAGGAGTGCAGATTCAGGGCCTGCACATCGCGCACCGCCCGCTGGATGGGCACCTCCCGGTGCAGGGAGGACGCCCCGGAGGCGGAGGCGATCAGATCGACGGCCTCCTTGCACAGCCGCGCCACATAGCCGCTCTGCCCGCGGATCCTGGCGCGCTCCTCCTGGCTGTACGGTTCGCCGGCCTCGATACGGGCGACGAAATCGCTGGTCAGCAGCTCGGCGCAGGAGATCTTCAGCGCCGCCTCGGCCGCCTGGAGATGAGTGACCGTCGCCTCGTTCTGCCGCTGGTGGAAGGTGTAGGTGATGCCCCGCCGATGAATCCGCCCCGTGAAGTCCTCCAGCGCCGCCCGCGCCAGGCCGAGCGCGTTCGGCGCCGTCCAGGCGCAGAACATCAGCAGGACGGGCATCCGGTAGAAGGGGTCGTCGGCGTTGGACTTGGAGGGGAACTCGCCCTGGAGGAGGGGCCCGACGTGCAGCACACGGTGCGCGGGCACGAACACGTCACGGGCGACCACGCTGCTGCTGCCGCTGCCCGCAAGACCGGAGACATGCCAGTCGTCGAGGATCTCCAACTCGGCCATGGGTACGGCGGTCCACAGCACCTCGGGCGGCCCCTCACCCGAGTCCACGCGAACCGTCAGCAGGTGCCAGTCGGCGTGCCGGCAGCCGGTGGCGAACCGCGAGGTGCCGTTGACGACATAGCCGTCCGTCGTGGCGAGGGCAGTGGCGTCCGGGATGAGGGTGCCGCCGATGCGTACGTCGGGACCGGTGAAGATCTCGTCCTGCGCCTCGTCGGGGAAGAGCGCCGCGATGAAGGCGCAGCCGGCCTGGATCAGGGCCGTGAACGCGGTCGAGCCGCACGCGGCGGCGACCTCGGTGAGCGTGTCGACCTGGGTGCGCAGCCGGGTCTGGTAACCGCCGTACCGCCGGGGGACGTTCATCCGGTAGATCCCGGCGTCCGTCAGCGCTGAGACGACCTCGCTGGGCACACTCCTCTCCTGCTCGGTACGGAGTGCGTGCTCGCGGATGAACGGGGCGATCGCGCGGGCGCGTTCGACGATGCCGGCGTCGGAACGTGGTGCTGACGACGGAGCCATGGACGACCTCCGGGCACGACGGAGCCCTCACCGTGACGCGGATCGCGTGCACTGTCAACGGCGCCTGTAGCCGCAGGAGTTGAGCGGAACGGCGGGTCAGCCACTGCCCATCCGGTCCGCCAGGCAGGCGAGGTAGAGCGCCATGGTGGTGCGGTGTTCGCGCAGCGGCCGGCCGGTGATCTGCTCGATCTTGTTCATGCGGTAGACGACGGTGTTGCGGTGGATGTGCAGGGCGGCGGAGGCCCGTACGAGGTTGAATCCGCTCTCGCACCAGGCGGTGATCGTGTCGCGGAGCGCCGGCCAGTCCGGCTGGGCGCGCAGCTCCGCGGCGGTGAGGTCGACCAGGCGGTTGCGGGCGGACTGGTTCACCGCGGCCAGGACCTGGTGGACCCGCAGATCGGCGATCAGCTGGACGGGGGAGTCCCCCGTCGTACGCCCGCCCAGGCGCAGCGCGTCGCAGGCGTCCTGGTACGAGTCGTGCAGACCGCCCACCGAGGAGGCGGGCTCGCCGATGCCCACCCGGGCGGTGAGACCGTCCTGCGCGGCGATGACGTCGACGACCCGCCGGCAGTCGGCGACCAACTCCGTGCGGCGCCGGGCCGGAACACGGTGCAGGACACCGATCCGCCCGGGGGCCGCACCGGCGACGATGTCCTGCGGGTCGGCGAAGACCTCGCGGACGGTGCGCAGCAGTTCCGTGCGGACCAGTGCCACGTCCTGGGCGGGCCCGCCGCCCCGGCGCCGTGCGGCCCCCTCGGGCACGGTCACCTCGATGGCCACCGCCACCCGCCGCAGCCGCAGGTCGAAGCCGAGTTCGGCGGCACGGAAGACGAGGAAGTCGCCCTCGACGACCTGGGGATCGTAGGAGGCGATGTCGGCGAGCAGCTTCTCCGCCGCCCGCTCCGAGAGCAGACGGGAGCGCAGCATCACGGACTCCCTCAGCAGGATCTCCGTCTGGCGCTTCACCAGCAGTCCGAAGCGGCGCACCTGGGCGGGGGTGCCGGTGATCCCGACGGTGCCCACCGCCTGGCCGCCCGCGACCAGCGGCAGGGTGACGCCGGGGCGTACCCCGCGCAGCTGCTGGGCCTGTGAGGCGCTGTGCGTGGCCGGTTCCTGTGTACGGAGGACCTCGACCGACGCCTCGTGGAAGGACCCCAGACGGCTGCTGTCACCGCTGCCGATGACCATGCCCTCCGCATCGGTGATCAGCACGTTGAAGCCGATGACGGCGGAGGTGTCCCCGGCGATCTCCTGGGCGAGTGACGGGCTCAGCACGACGGTTCCTCCCGTGGGGGAGAGCGGGCCGGGGTTGGACGCACCGTACAGGGCATCGCATGATTCCGGCCACACGTTCGTACGAAGCGAACGGTGACGCACCATACGGTCGATCTCTAGCGTATGGGCCCAACCAAGCTCCCGCCGAGGGCACAGCGCGGTGAACGGCGGGTCCCCTCAGTGCCGATACGGAAGGCCCACGCCGATGATCCGTGTGCGCTCGTTCGCTGTCGCTTTGTCCGCGATGCTGATGATGTCCACCGTTGCCGCCTGTGGTTCGGACGGCGACGACACCCCGAAGGACGTGTCCGCGAAGACCGCCGCCCTCGGCACGCTCACGCCCGGTGTCATCAAGGTCGCCGTCCAGCCGTACGCGCCCTACACCACCGTCCAGGGCGGAAAAATCGTCGGCCTGGACGGCGACATCCTCACCCACGTGGCCAAGAAGCTCGGCCTGCAGGTCAAGCCGCAGGTCACGGACTTCGCCGGCATGCTCGCCGGTGTGCAGTCCCGGCGCGTGGACATCACCATCGGCGGGGTCGCCTGGACCGCCGACCGGCAGAAGCAGGGCCTGTTCACGGACCCGCCCTACTACTCGCCCCCGGCGATGGCGGTCCGCAGCGGAAAGACCTACAAGACCGTCGACGACCTCAAGGGCCTCGACCTCGGCACCGTCGAGGGCTACGTCTGGGTGAAGTCCATCCAGTCCGTGCCCGGCGCCAGGCTGCACGCCTATCCGGACGCCACCGGCGTCTTCGACGACCTCGGGGCGGGCCGCGTCGACGTCGGCTTCCTCGACCCGCTGATCATCATCGCGGCCCAGAAACAACGCCCGGAACTGAAGATCAGGACGGAGTACCTGACACCGCCCACCGCTGCCGAGGTCAAGGCCAAGCCCGCCTACGCGTACTTCCAGCCGTACCAGACCGGCTTCTACCTCCCCAAGCAGGCAACGAAGCTGGAGAAGGCGATCTCCGCGCAGATCGACGCCATGTACACCAACGGCGAGATGGCCAAGCTGGTGAAGAAGTACGGCGGCGACCCGGAGCAGTTCCTCAAGCCGGCCGCCGACGTCGCCACCGCGCGCCGCGGCGTGGACCGGCCGGGCACCTGGACGCCGCCGTCCATCGGACAGTGAGGGAGCGAACATGTCCGGCCTCTTCCAAGTCCCCTGGTCCGACTACCGGTCCGACCTCCTCGACGCGCTCTGGCGCACCGTCTCCTACACACTGGTCAGCTTTGTCGGCGCGGTCCTCCTCGGCCTGGCCGTGGCGCTGCTGCGGCTGAACCGGGCCTGGCCGGCGCGGGCCGTCGCCGCCGTCTACACCGAGGTGTTCAAGAACGTCCCGCTGCTGGCCATCATCTTCCTGACCTACTTCGGCCTGGCCTCGGCCGGGATCCGGCTGGACGTGTTCAGCGCTGGCTGCCTCAGCCTGATCGTCTTCTACGCCGCCTACCTGTCCGAGATCTTCCGTTCCGCCATCAGCGGCGTGCACGCCGGACAGACCGAGGCGGGCGAGGCGCTCGGACTCGGGAAGGCGGGCATCTTCGCGCACGTCGTCCTTCCGCAGGCCGTCCGGCAGGCCCTGCCCGGCACCAACACCATGCTGGTCGACCTGCTCAAGTCCACCTCGCTGCTGGTCACCGTGTCCGCCGCCGAGCTGATGTCGGAGGGCCGGCTCATCACCTCGGAAACGTTCCGGGCACTGGAGGTGTACCTGGTCATCTCGGCCATCTACTTCGCCCTGTGCTACCCGCTCTCCCAACTCCTCCTGCTGCTGGAGCGGAAGGTACGCGCCGGTGTCCCCCTGTCCCCCTGGCGACGGCGCCGGGTGCGCGCCGCCGGTGTGCTGCTCGCCGCCGACCCCGGCGCGGCAGCCAACCCGAAGGAGGCGGTCGTATGACCGAGCCCGTCACCACGGCGAGGAACGCGCCGACGGCCCCCACCGAGGCGGTCGTACGGATCCAGGGCCTGAGCAAGTCCTTCGACGGCCGCCTGGTGCTCGACCACGTGAACCTGGAGGTCGACCGCGGCCGCATCGTCAGCGTCATCGGACAGAGCGGCGGCGGCAAGACCACCCTCATGCGCTGCGTGAACCTCCTCGAACGCCCCGACCAGGGAACGGTGGAGGTGGCCGGCGAGGTGGTGCACAGCGGCGGCCGCATGGTGTGCCGCGACCTGCCCCGGCTGCGCCGTACGGTCGGCATGGTCTTCCAGCGCTTCAACCTCTTTCCCCATCTGACCGCCGTGGAGAACGTCGTCCTGGCGCAGCGCAGGGCCGGCATTCCCGAGCAGGAGGCGCTGGAGCGGGCTGTCGTGCTGCTGCGCCGGGTCGGCGTGGCGCACCGCGGCCTCGCCCAGCCGGACCAGCTCTCCGGTGGAGAACAGCAACGCGTCGCGATCGCCCGGGCGCTGGCGCTGCGCCCCGAGGTGCTGCTCTTCGACGAGCCCACCTCCTCCCTCGACCCTGAGGCCACCCGTGAAGTGCTCGGCGTGATGCGTGAACTGGCCGCCGACGGCATGACGATGCTGCTGGTCACCCACGAACTGCCGTTCGCCCGCGAGGTGTCCGACCACGTCGTCTTCGTCGACGGCGGCCGCATCGTGGAGGAGGGCGCGCCGCAGGACGTCCTCGACCGCCCCGCCCGGGCCCGCACCCGGGAGTTCCTCGCCTCCTACGAGTCGGCGTCATGACCGCGCCCGTGGTGGTCCTCGGAGGTGGCGTCGTCGGACTGTGCACCGCGTACTACCTGGCCGAGGCGGGCCTCGCGGTGGAGGTCGTCGAACGGCGCGGCCTGGCTTCCGGAGTGTCCCGGGGCAATGCGGGCTGGGTCTGCCTCAGCCACTCGACGCCGGTCCCTGCCCCGGGTGTCGTGCGGTACGCACTGCGCTCCCTGGGCCGACCGGACTCACCCCTGTACCTGCGTCCCCTGCCCGACCCGGCCTTCGTGCGCTGGTTGTGGCGGTTCTGGCGCAGCAGCACCCCGGCCGCCTTCCGGCGCGGCTACGCGGCGATCGCCGAGCTGAACCGCACCACCTTCGACCTCTTCGACGGCCTGCGCGACGCCGGAGTCGACACCACTCTGACCCGCCCCGGCATGGTCCACGCCTTCCTCTCCCCGGCCGAGGCCCGCCATCACCTCGCCGTACAACGGGAGATGGCCGAGGACCGCTACCCGTTGCCCGACGATGTCACCACCGGGGACGAGGCCCGGCTGCTCGACGGCGCGCTGTCGTCCGGGGTGCGCGCGGCGTATCTCGTGGAGGGGGAGGGGGTGGTCGACCCGGAGGCATTCGCCCTCGGGCTCGGACAGGCGCTGGCCGCGACCGGTGTGAAGGTCCACGAGAACGCGGAGGCGGTGGGGTTCAGGACCGGCAGGGGGACCGAGGGGGGCCACGTCGCGGCGGTGCGCACCACCTTGGGAGAGATGCCGTGCAAGGCCGTCGTGATCGCGGGCGGCATGCGCTCCGCCGGCCTCCTGGGCGCGCTGGGACACCCGCTGCCCCTCCAGGCGGGCAAGGGCTACAGCTTCTCCGTGGATCTGGACCCCGCCCCCCGGCACACCCTGTACTTCGGCGAACGCCGGGCCGTCGCCTCACCGATCGGCGGCACGACACGGATCGGCGGCACGATGGAGCTGAGCGGCAACAACAACCGTCTCGACTGGCGCCGCGTCGTGGCCGTCGCCCTCGCGAGCCGGCACTACCTGGGCCGCTGGTTCGACGACCCGGACGACCTGGTCGGCCTGATCCGCGACCCCTGGGTCGGTGGCCGCCCCTTCCTGCCCGACGGCCTTCCGGTCATCGACCGCGTCCCCGGCCACGCCAACGCCTTCGTGGCCACCGGACACGGCATGCTCGGCGTCACCCTGGGCCCGGTCACCGGGCGCCGACTCACCGAGTACGTCTGTACGGGCCGGCGTCCCGAAGCCCTGGAACCGTTCCGCTTCGACAGGCTGCGCCCCTGATGCCGGCGTGATTCAGTGGGCTGGGTACCGGTCTCGCCGCAGAACCCGGGAGGAGCCGTATGACGCCGGCCGAGGAGCGTTTCGACGACCTGGTGAGCGAGTTGCTGGGCCTTCCCGGGGTCACTCCTCCCGGCGGCTCCGGCTTCGGTCGGAGCGCGCTGCGGGTGCACGGCAAGATCTTCGCGATGCTCGTCCGCGGGCAGTTGGTCGTGAAGCTGCCCAAAGAGCGGGTGGACGCGTTGGTCGACGCGGAAGAGGGGGGCCACTTCGACGCCAACAAGGGCACCCCCATGAAGGAGTGGTTCGCTCTCTCCCCGGAGTCCGCCCTGGACTGGTCACCCCTTGCGCGGGAGGCCCTGACGTTCGTCGGCGGGCAGCAGAAGCGCCCCGCCGGCGGCTGACGGCGGCCTCCGCGGCGACCGGGCGTCTGCCCGAGGCGGCTCAGTGTCCCCGCAGCGGATTGGCGCGGGCCGCCGCAAGCAGGTACCAGGCCGTGGCGCCGAGGTGTCGGTACGGGTAGTAGCCGAAGCCGAAACCGGTGTCCAAGGGACTGCTGGCCGACACCACACCCGACCGTTCGGGCAGCGCCTTGCTCCCCACCGTCTGGCCCGCGCCGAGCTGGTCCTGGGCCTGTTCGATGGAGGCGATGAGGCGCGCGGCCCGCCGTTCGTCTCCGCTCGCGCAGCGTTCCCGCAGGGCCAGGGCGAGGTGGGCGGTGCCCTCGAACCACACGCCGTTGCGGTCGGGCTTGGGCTGGGAGGCCGCGATGGGCGAGCTCTCGTCCGCGAGGAGGGATGCCGAGCTGAAGGTGACACCCTCGTACGACTGCCCGGCGGGAACCGTGCTGTTGGGGCGGTCGGCGGTGTCCAGCACCGCGAGGTGGTCTGCCGCCCAGTCCACCGAGCGGGCGCGGCGGCGGTCGTGGAGGGACAGATGGCTCCAGGTCTGGGTGTCCTCGGGCACCGGCGAGGTGTTGACGGTGACTCCGTCGTTGGTGCCTGTGTAGAAGTAGCCGCCGGACTCGTTCCACATCTTGTCGAGAAACGCCTGTGCGCGGGCTCGCCGCTCCAGCCAGACGCCGTCCCCGGTGAGTCGGGCGAGACGGGCGAAGAGGCAGGTCAGGTCGATGTTGTGCTCGGTGGAGGTGAAGGGGAGCTTCTGATCGCTGCCGTCGACGCCGAACTTGTAGCCGCCGAGCGGCTCGTCGGTGCGGCCGTGCGCCTCCACCCACTCGCCGATCCGCACGGCACCCGTCAGGAACCGCGCCGCCCCCGTGCGGGCGGCCAGCGCCGTCAGCGCGATGCCCGCCCAGGCCATGTCACCGACGGCCGTACCGGTGAAGCCGAACTGGGTGCCGACGTTCACGGTGCCGTCCGCCCGCACAAAGCCGTCCGGCTGCGGTGAACCGTCGTAGAAGACGTACGGCCCGACGTTGTACGCCTGCCGGAGCCTGCCGTCCGTGTGCTGCGGGTCGTGGGTCTGTGCGTAGAGCAGTGCGTCCCCGAGAGCGATGGCTCTGGCGCGCGAACCGGGGGCGGAGCGGGCGAGGTGGGCCAGGATCGCGAGGGCGTTGTCGTACGTGAACGCCGTGCTGAAGAGCCCGGCCTGATCGGTGTAGCTCTGGGCCAGGCGGATGCCGCCGTGGTCCGGGTAGCCGTCCATGGCCGCAGCGAGGAAGGCATGGCCGCGCGTCCGGGCATCTTCCGCCCCGGCGGCGGGAGTTGAGCCGGTGGCCGCGCGAGCCGTGCCACCGCCGAACACGGCCAGGGCGGCAGCGGCGCCCCCTGCCCCGATGGCCGTCCGACGGGCGATCTCGGCCATGGCTGCTCTCCTCGGGATCGGTGACGCTGCTGGGTCCGAGAGCTCTGCTCTTTGAGAGCGCTCTCAAGTGGCCATATTCTGCTGGTGCGGGGGGTGGTGGTCAAGGTGATGTGCGGGGGAGGAGTTGTGCGGAGGGCGGATGGGGCGAGGGGTGGGATCGCGCCCCAACTCCCTCCTCGGAGAGGGTGGTTGAGCCGTGCTCGCTGCGGACCGTGTCAGTCCGTCGCGCCCGCCACCCGGTCGAGGAACCCGTCGACCAGGTCGCGGGTATTGGCCCGGGCGACCGCCTCCAAGTCGCTGCTTCGGGCGAGGAGCCGGCCGGGGTCGACGCCGTGCCGCAGTGCCTGCTGTTCACCGCCGTTCGCCAGCCACCCGCGCAGCATCCACATCGTGATCTCCGGATGGAACTGCACCCCGAGGCTCCGCCCGACCCGGAACGCCTGCACGCCCACCTCGTTCCGCGCCAACTCCTCGGCGCCCGGGGGTAGTACGCACCGGTCGAAGTGCCACTGCATCCAGGGGCCCCGGCCCACGAGCGACGGGTCGTGCGTGTCGATCTCGGTCCAGCCGATCTCGGGACGCGGCGACGGCTCGACCGATCCGCCGAGGGCGGTGGTCAGCGCCTGGGCACCGAAGCAGACGCCGAGCACCGGTATGCCGAGGTGGTGCGCCTTGCGCAGCAGCGCGAGCTCCCCGCCGATCCAGCTGCCTATGGCCGTCTCGTCGTACACCGACCAGGGTGCGCCGAGCGAGACGACGAGATCCCAGTCGGCGGCGTCGGGGAAGGCGAAGGCGACGTCCGGTGCGTGGTGACGGTGCTCGGGCACGACGGTCACGACCTCCAGGCCGTAACCACGCTCCACGAGGCGGGCACCGACCAGCCCCGGTTCCGTCGTGTGGTCGTGCTGGACGACGAGTGCGCGCACGGTGGCTCCTTGGTTCTCGGCGGGCCTCTTCGAACTTATTGTTTGAGTTCAAATGATAGGGGTGGTTCGCCGTGATCTCCATGAGACACCGCCCGCTGTCCAGTCACCCGCGGGCGGTCTCCGTCGGCCACCGCGGCCGAAACTCAGCCCTTCGCCCGCCGGCCACTGCGCCGGGGTGCCGGCTCGGCGCCGTTGAGGAGGGTCTGGCGGCGCTCCTCGCCGTTCTGCTCCACCTGCATCACCACGCGCCGCAGGCCCTCCGCCAGGGTCCGGCACTCCTCGTCCGTCAACTGGGCAGTGACGAAGGCCTCCTCCTCGTTGAAGGCCGGGAACAGCCGCTGCATCAGCTGCTCGCCCTCGTCGGTGAGGCTGAGCAGGACCAGCCGTCCGTCCGTCGGGTGGCCGGCCCGCATAAGGAGGCCACGCGACTCCAGGGTGCGCGACACCCCGGTCAGCGTGCCCTTGGAGATGCCCGCCTCCTCGGCCACGTGCCGGGTCTCCGACTCGCCCCACACCCATACGACCCACAGCACGACGAACGCCGTCCAGGTCAGGTCGGAGCCGCGCAGCACCGAGTTCTCCACATGCTGGCGGACGGCGGAGGCGGCCCGGTAGATGTTGGCCACGGCGGCCATCTGGTCCCGTCGTATCGGGATGCCGCCGAGTTTCGCCGCGGCGAGCTTCTCGGCTTCGGTGATGGATCGCTGGCCGGGCACGGGCGCTCCCTCGCACTTCATTGACCGTTCGGACTCAAATTGTACGAAGAGAACGACGAAGGGGCGCAGATCGGTGGGGGAACACGTGCCGGGCGCCTCAGGACCTGACTGACCGACTGGCCAGGCCTGTTCCACGCCGTGCGCCGCAGCGCGGGCCGGGAGTGCTCCCGGCCCGCGCTGCACAGGTCCGTCCTCAGCCGCCCGGGTCAGCCGAGCAGCTTGCTCGCCAGGGTCGCCGCGTTGTACGAGCCCCATCCGGTGGTGAAGTCCCAGCCGGTGGCCGCGGAGTAGGCGCCGTTGCTGCCGCTGGTGATGTCGTGGAAGCCGGTGCCGTTCGCCGAGTAGAGGGCCGGGTTGGCGAAGCCGAGGTTGGCCTTGCCGGCCGCGGCGGCCTGCTGGTTGTAGAGGGCCGCGAACGCCGCCCACTCGGGGGCCGCGGCGCTGGTGCCGCCGACCGAGGACCACGAGCCCTGCGAGTAGATCGAGACACCGGGGCTGGGGTTGGCGTGCGCCGAGACGTCCGGGACCTGGCGGAAGCCGCCACCGGCGCTCTTCTGCACCGCGGTCTGCCAGCTGGGGATCTTGAAGACGGAGGACTTGCCGCCGCCACCGCCGGACCAGGCCACCTCCTTGCTGAAGGCGTTGGACGAGGTCACGGTCAGCTTGGTGCCGCCGACGCCGGTGACATACGGGTCGCTGGCCGGGTAGTCGACGGAGGTGCCGCCGTCGCCCGCGTCGTCGGAGCCGCTGTCACCGGAGGCCGCGTAGAAGCCGAGGCCCTGGGCGGCACCCGCCTTGAACACGGCATCCACCGCGTTGATGTTGGAGGTGGTGCGGGCGCTCTCGGCGGCGCCCCAGCTGATCGACGTGGTGGGGATGCCGCTGTCGACGATGGCCTGGTAGGTGTCGACCTCGCCGGCGTCGGAGTTGGGGCCCTCGAAGACCGTGACGTTGGCCTTGGGGGCGATCGCGTGCAGGACCTCGATGTCCAGCTCGACCTCGACCTGGCCGTCGCCGAGCGCGCCGGAGCCGCCGTCGACCTTCTGCACGGTCGGGCTGGGCGAGCCCAGGCTGTAGTTGGTGTCGTACTTGGTGATGTTGGACTGCTGGAAGCCGTCGAACTCGATCAGTGCGATCTTCTGGCCGCTGCCGGTGTACGTGCCGGAGACGTTGTAGCCGCCCTTGAGCTGCGCCGGGGTGTAGCCGCCGCCGGGGCCGTTGTGCGGGGTGACCGTGGAGGGCGCCTGGTGGTGCAGGCTGAGGCGGTTGTTGAGGCCGGCCACGTCCCTGACGAGGGAGGCAAGGGAGGTCGGGAGCGTCGGCGCGGTGTCGTTGGCGTAGAACGAGCGCCCCGAGGCCGTGTCCTGCCACGTCGACAGCTTGGTGCCGAAGGCCTTCTCCAGCTGGGCGGCGGTGCCGCTGGCGTCGACCAGCAGATTGCCCGAGTGGACCTTGCCGACGGTGAGGCCCTGCGCGCGCAGATAGTCCTTGAGCTGCTGGACCTCGGCGGTGGTCCGGCCGAAGCGGGCCGCGAACTGGCCCTTCGTCAGGTAGTGGCCGTAGGAGCTCGACCGCGGATCGCTGACCTTGGCGACGAAGGTGTCGAGCGCCTTGTCGTTTCTGGGGGTCAGGCTGATGGCCACCGATATCCGCTTCCCGGCGGCGACGTGGCCGGTGCGGGTCGCGTTCTTGTTCAGTCCCTTGAGGACGTCTCCGGTGACGGCCGCGCGCGTGGTGTGCGGCTGGCTGGTGCCGACGGCGTAGGCGGTGGGTACGGCGGCGGCGAGCAGGGCCGGGACGGTGACCAGGCCGAGCAGTTTCAGGCGTGACTTCACTGGAGTCCTCCGGAGGTGGGGGGTGGTGTCCCGGAAGTCGGAACGGCTTCAACGTAGGAACATCCGCCCCACCCGCATAAGCGGGGGAACCCTTGCTTCACGTGTTAACAACTGATGTCACGTGAACGCCGGATGTCACATCAGCGGCGGCCGTCCAGCGCACGGGCTGTCCGGATCCGGCCGGGCTGACCCGACGTCACCGTCTGTACGGCCGGCCTTGCTTGGTCTTCGTCGTCGCCGGAGGCGACGGCCGCCGCGCCGGACGCGATGACGGCGACCGCCATCGCATGGGCGAGCGCGGTGCGCGAGCGGACACCGACCTTGCGGTAGACCCGGGAGAGGGCGCCTTCCACCGTCTTGACGCTGATGAACAGCTCCGCGGCGACTTCCCGGTTGGTGGCCCCACCGCCGACCAGTTCGGCGATCCTGGCCTCCGTGGGGGTGAGTTCGGGTCCGGCAGCGCCGGCCTCCCCACCGCGGTCCCCGGCGTCCAGCCGCGCCAGCTCGTCACCGGCCCGGGCCACGAGCGGAGCGGCGCCGATGCGTGTCGCGGTCTCCAGTGCCTCACCGAGCGCTGCTCGTGCCGCGGTCCTGCGGCGTGCCCGGCGTTCGACCGCGCCGAGCGCGATCAGGGTGCGCACCAGCTCCATGGGCAGGGGGAGGTGACGCAGGCGGTCCGCCGCCGCACGCAGTCGCAGCGCCCCCTCCTTCGCCCGGCCGAGCCCTGCCTCCCGCAGCCCCTCCGCCCGTTCCAGAGCCGCCAGTACGCTGCCGGGCGCATCGCCGGACACCCGTGTGCGTGCCTCGCGGAGCACCGCCCCGGCGGCGTCCGTCTCGCCCAGGATCACCAGGGCCTCGGCCAGGTCGCCGTACCAGTGCAGCAACGGTGGATCGGCGGCACCCATCGCCTCACCGAGCTCCCTGACGCGGTGCAGCGCCTCGGCCGCGGCCGCCGCGCCCCGCGGGTCGCCGGCGAGCAGCTCGGCCTGTCCGAGCACCGCCAGCGCGCGCAGCAGGAACAGCCGGTCGCCGTCCGCCTCCGAGGCCCTGACCGCCTGCTCGGCCAGGCGCCGGGCCTCGTCGGCGGTACCGCCCGCGGTCGCCGCGAGTGCTGCCGCGTACAGCGCGGGAGCCGTCTGCACGCCCGTCTCGGCCAGGGCGCGCGAGCAGCGGGCCGCGGTGCGCAGTGCCTCCCGGCAGTGCCCGGCGCGCACCTGGATGCGGGTCAGCGCCACCAAGGTCGCCATGACCTCCTCGACCCCGGCGAACTCGCCGATGTCCGCGAGGAGTTCGGAGACCTGCTGTCCGGCCTCGGTGACCTGGTCGGAGTCCAGGGCGAGGATGGCCCGCATCCGGATCAGCCCCCAGCTCTCCGGTCCGGCTTCGGCGCCGCCGGCCAGGGTGAGGGCCTCCTCCAGGGCGGCGCCGGCGGCGGCCGGTTCCCCGGCCAGGGACTGCACCCGGGCGAGGGTGGCGAGGGCGCCGATGCGGGTGTCGGTGTCGCCTGCCCGGGCCGCCTGCCGGGCGGCGCGTCGGGCATGCCGGGCCGCGTCCGTCAACTCCCCGCACAGCAGGCCGCGTACGGCAGCCCAGTGGTGCAGCCATCCCTCGGCCTGCGGGTCGCCTTCGGCGTCCCGCAGGCCCTCCTGGATGAGGTCACGGGCGCCCCCCAGCGCCTGCCCGGCATTGCGCAGCAGGATCAGCCGGGCCCGCACCCGCTGCCGTGCCGAGCCCGACCCGGCGAGCACGGTCTCGGCTGCCTGCCCCGCTTCCTCCAACTGCCCCGCGTCGCATGCGTAGTCGGCCGCGGCCAGCAGCCGGTCGGCGCGGTCCGCGGGGCGGTCGCCGGGAGTGCGCCGGGCGGCGAGTCCGGCCAGTTCGAAGGCGGCATCGGGTGCGCCGTCGCGGCGCGCCGCCTCGGCCGCGGACATCAGCGTGCGCGCGGTGTCCTCGTCCTCGTACGGGTGCGCGAGAGCGAGGTGGCGGGCCTGGTCCACAGGCTCGGTGACCGCGCGGGCCAGCAGGGCGTGCGCCTGCCGGCGGCTGTGTTCCGGGGCGTCGGCCCAGACGGCGGCCCGGATCAGCGGATGGCCGAAGCGTACGGTTCCGTCGGCGTCGACCGCAGCGACACCGAGCCGCTCGGCCTCCGCCAGGTCCGCGGCGGGGTCGGGAAGTCCGGCGGCACGCAGCACGGTGAGGCTGGGAAGGGCGGCGGTGCTCGCGACGAGGAGCGTGTGTCGCGCGGCCTCCGGCAGCGTACGCACCTGGTCCAGCAGCAGGGCGCGCAGCCTCAGAGGCACGGGCAGCGCCCGCCCGAAGCCGACGGATGCCGCATCGCGGGGGGCGGTTCGCGCCAACTCCATTGCGTATGACGGGTTTCCGGCAGCGGTGTCCTGGACCGCCCGCAGTACCGCCGGCGGCAGATCGGCGCCGATCGCCGTGCGCACGAGGTGGGCCACCTCGGCGTCCGTCATGGGCGCCACCGGCACTTCGACGGTGCCCGGCGGGCAGCAGCGCACCCGTTCGGGCTGCTCGCCCTCGGTCACCCGCTCGGCCGCCACCACCCGGACGGCGAGGCCGTCGAGGCGGCGTACGGCGAAGGCGAGCACCTCGGCGCTCGGCTCGTCGAGCCACTGGAGGTCGTCGAGCACCAGGAGCAGGCGGCCGGTGGCGGCCAGGGTGCGCAGGACGTCGACCACGGCGACGCGCACCGCGAGACGGGCCTGGTCGTCGGCCGGCTCCGGGCCGCGCAGCAGGACCGCCCGCAGGGCTGCCCGGGGCTGGGGTGCCAGGGCCTCCAGGCAGTGCTCCGGCACTCGCGTGAACAGGTCGATCAGGCCGACGAACGGCAGCCGGGCGTCCTCCTGGGCGGGCGAGCAGTACAACACCGTGCATGACTTGTCCTGCGCGGCCAGGGACGCCGCCAGGGCAGTCAGAAGCGTGGACCTGCCGATGCCCGCGGGGCCGTGGAGGAGCACTCCGGAGTGGGTCGTCAACGCGGCCAGGGCGGTGTCGAGCAGCGCGTGGCGCCCGCTCAATGACGGTACCCGCGGCGAGTGCAGCAGGTCCCAGAGCATCGCAGCATGTGGACATGACAACCTTGGTTGATCCGGATTGTCAATGACGTCCGGAGTCTGCCGGTCACGAGATGCGTTTGAGGACGAGGTATCCGTAGGCGGCGTCGTCGATCACATAACGGGCGTCGGGGTGCAGCTGGTGGGCGTACGCCTGGACGTCGCCGACCCACTTGCCGGTGTTGTCGAGGGCGATGTAGTCGGGGGTGATGCCCTGGGTGTCTCCGACCCAGAAGACGCGGCAGCGGGAGGTGAGGCGGCTGATGGGGCCGATGTCGGCCTCGACCGTGGCGCCGTCGGGGATGCCGGCCAGGGCACGTTCGATGCGGGGGACGCCTTCCGGGGTGTCGTAGGTGGCGGATTCCGTCAGCGTGGACAGCGGCAGGGTGGTCGTCAGGGCCAGGGCGGCTGCGGCGACCGCCGCGGGCACATGCTGGGCGTACGACCGCAGCCAGGGCCGGGGACTCACCCGGGCCCGGGCGAGCGCGTCGACGAGGGCCAGTGCGACGACCGGCATCAGGACCGCGCTGTAGTGCCAGTCGGTGCCCCAGTAGTGGTCGTCGGCGGAGTAGAAGCGCCAGCCCAGGGTGGGCAGAGCCACGACGAACAGCGGTGAGCGCAGGGCGAGCAGACCGCTGGTGGGGATCAACAGCCAGGCCAGGGTGCGGAGTTTGACGTCCATGCCGTCGAAGAGCGTGAAGCCGCTGCCGGCCTTGGTCCAGTAGGGGTAGCCGCCGGTGGTGTTGAAGGCGGGGATGACGAGGGTGAGGGTGACGAAGGTGGCCGCGATGCCGAGGACCGCCACCACGAGGGCGTACACGAGCGTGCGCGGGGAGGAGCGCTGGCAGCGCAGGGCGACGACCAGTGCGATGGCCGCCACCGTCAGGCCCAGGTCCTCCTTGACCAGCACCAGCGGCAGCGCCCACCACAGTGCGGGCCGCCACCGGCGGGCCAGCAGTGCCTCCAGGCTGAAGGCGATCAGCGGGACGGCGAAGCAGATCTCGTGGAAGTCGAAGTCGACGGCCCGTTGCAGACCCCAGGACAGGCCGTACGCGAGGCCGAGGACGAGCCCGCGCGGCCGCCCCAGCAGCCCGGCGGCCGCACGGGTCACCGGCACGGCCGACACCGCGAGGAGGGCGGCCTGGGCGAGGAGCAGCGTGACAGGCGAGGGGAAGAGCCGGTAGACGGGGGCGAGCAGAGCGAGCACCGGGCTGAAGTGATCGCCCAGGATGTTGAACCCGGGCCCTTTCAGATCGACGACCGGCGCCCGCAGATGGGCGTACGCACGGACCGCCTGCTCGAAGATGCCGAGGTCCCAGGAGCGGGTCGCCAGATGCTCGTACCGGAGGAGGGACAGGGTCGCGTACGCGGCGAACAGGGCGGTCGCCAGAAGACACGGATCGAGGCGGCCGGTCGGACGGGAGCGCCGGTCACGCGGGGGATGCGCGGCCGGCGCCGCTATGGAGGGGTCGGTCAGGAGCGAAGTGGGGGTGTCCTGCTGGGTGTGGGGCACGGTGGGGGGCGTCCTTATGCGCCGGCACGGATCATCCGCGTCGGGCGCTCGATGACTACGTCATCTGCTGTGACCGGGTTCGCCGCCCCCCGGTTCACCCGCTGAGACGTAGATCACTTACTGCCGGGACGGGCGGTGCCGGTGCTGTGCCCGTGCCAACGGGGCTCGTAAGGCCTGGGCAGGGGCATGCCCCGGTCGGCCATGATCTGCCGTACATGGTTGGGGTAGTTGGTGATGATGCCGTCGACACCCATGTCCATCAGCGCCTCCACGGTCGCCGGATCGTCGCAGGTCCACGGGACGACTTTCAGGCCGCGTGCGTGGGCCTCCTCGACCATCGTCCGGTCGGAGTAGAAGCGGAAGTCCGGGTCGCCGACCCTGCCGGACTGCGGGAAGCCGTAGTTGGGGGAGAGGGCCCTGACGCCGGGGACGGTGGCGGCCGCCTTCACGAAGTCGCCGCCGTAGTCGTCGGCGTCGATCCCGCCGAGCCACGGCGAGGCGCCGGGCCGGCCGACCTGGAGGAAGTCGTAGTTCGTGAGAGCGACCAGGGGCCACTTCGGGGCCAGTTCGTGCATCGCCTTCAGCGCGCCCCAGTCGAAGGACTCGATGGTGACCTGGCGCTCGATGCCGGAGCGGTGGATCTCCTCGTAGACCCGGCGCACGAACAGCGCGCGCGGCGCGGTCTGTTCGGGGGCGCCCGCCTCGACCTTGGTCTCGATGTTCAGCTTGAGCTGCCGCGCGTGATAGCTCCTGACCAGGTTCAGGACGTCCTTCAGCTCGACCATCCGGAACCCCTTGACCACCTCCTGCTCGGGGAACCCGGGCAGCTGCTGGTAGCCGCAGTCCATGGTCTTGATCTGGGCCAGCGTGAGGTCCTTGATGTACTTCCCGACGTACGGATACATCGGGTCGCCCGGCGTGACGGGTGCCGTGTCACGGCACTTCTGGGCGCTGACCTGCCGGTCGTGGTTGACGACGACCTTCTCGTCCTTGGTGATCTGGGTGTCCAGTTCCAGGGTGGACACCCCAAGACGCATCGCCTTGCCGAATCCCTCCAGGGACTCCTCCGTCGTCATGCCGATGCCGCCGCGGTGCGCCTGCAGGTCGAAGTGCGTCTTCCCGGCCGGCACGCGGGAGCCGTCGTACGTCGTCGCATGGGCGGCCGCCGGGAAGGCGAGCACCGGAGCCAGCGCCAGGGCGGCGAGGGTGTGTCTTGCGGACATCGAAACCTCACTCGGGTCGGTTCGGGCCACGGCACGACGCTAGTTGGACCCCCGCCCGGTGAAACGGCCCCCACATGAGGACGGCGTGAAATGTACGTGCGCGGCAAGGACCAGTTCTTCTGCTGCCGTTTTGTAGCGGCAGGCACTCTTGACAACATGCGTACTGTTTCGCGACGTTTGATCCTCGGCGGACAGTTCGGAACCCGAGGATCAACCGCGGAACGACCGTGTACACGGCCGGGAACCGGCGGATACTCAAGGAACGTGGTAGGACGCGGACAGCGCGCCGCGGGGGGACGTCACGGGGGGAGCGGTCGCGGATGCGATCAATGAACAGCGGTCCACACGCTCTACCGGCCTGCCCTGCGGCCGGGTCGTCCCTCGCGGAGCCTGGGGAAGGGCGGATGATCTGACGTGGACGTCACGATCCACAGAGTCGACGAACTGAGCACCTCGCTGCGTGCGGCGTGGCATGCGGCGATGGACGAGTCCCCCGAGTACGCCAATCCTTTCCTGGCTCCGGAGTTCGCCCTCGGGATCGGCAGACACCACGCCGGCACCCGGATCGCCGTCCTGCGGGAGGACGGGGCGCCGGTCGGCTTCTTCCCGTACGAACGCAACGCTTTCGGCGTCGGCCGCGCCGTCGGGCTCGGCCTGTCCGACTGCCAGGCGCTGGTGCACCGCCCCGGAGTCACCTGGGACGCCCAGGAACTGCTGAGAGCCTGCGGGCTGTCCATCTTCGAATTCGACCATCTCGTCGAGGAACAGAAGCCGTTCGGCCGGCATGTCACCGGGATGTTCGCCTCCCCGGTCGTCGATCTGAAGCCTGACGAAAGCGGTTATGCGCCGTGGCTGCGCGGTGCCTATCCCGGGCTGGCCAAGACGACGCTGAAGAAGGAACGCCGGCTCGGGCGCGACGTGGGCGAGGTGCGCTTCGAGTTCGACGAGCGCGATCCGCGGATGCTGCGCCGGCTCATGCAGTGGAAGTCCGCCCAGTACCGCAGGACGGGCCGTATGGACCGCTTCTCGCGGCCGTGGATCGTCGACCTGGTGGACCATCTCTTCGAGGTCCGCGAGGAGCACTTCACCGGTGTGCTGTCCGTGCTCTACGCGGGCGACCGGCCGGTGGCCGCGCACTTCGGGCCCAGGTCGCGCACCGTGCTGGCCGCCTGGTTCACCGCCTACGACCCCGACCTGCACTACTACTCGCCCGGGCTGATGATGCATCTGCGCACCGCCGAGGCGGCTGCCCGCAACGGGGTGACGCTGATGGACCTGGGGCGCGGCGACAAGGAGTACAAGGACTGGCTCAAGACCCGCGAGCTGCGGGTGGCGGAAGGGTTCGCCAGCCGCCCCCATCCGGTCGCGGCGGCCCACCGGCTGTGGCGGAGACCCGTGCGGGGCCTGCGGAACACGGTCAATGCCCACCCCGAGCTGCGCGCGCCCGCCGACCGTCTGCTGAAGACGGTCGGCACGCTGCGCACCTCGAGGCGCATGGACTCCGGCACCGCGGGGCCCCGCACACGCTGAACACACGCCGACGTCAGCCCGCAGCGAAGTCCCGGCCGCCTGTCCGAGCAAGGGTGTAAGCATGTAATACATGCAGCCCTTGGGTCAGCGGAAAGGTCGACTCGTGGCCGAGACACTTTCCGAGCCCGACCGCTCCCGTCAGGAGCAGGCCGCGCTCGACTCCTACTCGCAGATCGTCACCTCCGTCGCCGCCGAACTCACCCCGAAGGTGGCGGCCCTGAGTGTCGCCCACCGCCGCTCCAGAGGCCGATTCGTCATGGGGACCGGCTCCGCGGTGGTCTTCACCGACGACGGCTTCCTGCTCACCAACGCCCATGTCGTGGGGCACTCCGACGCCGGTACGGCGCACTTCGCCGACGGCACGACCACCCCCTTCCACGTCATCGGCGCCGACCCGCTCTCCGACCTCGCGGTGGTCCGCGCCGACGGGCCGACCCCGCCCCCGGCCCGGCTCGGCGAGGCCGACGCACTACGGGTGGGACAACTGGTCGTGGCGGTCGGCAACCCCCTCGGGCTGGCCGGCAGCGTCACCGCCGGTGTGGTCAGCGCGCTGGGCCGGTCACTGCCGGCGAGCGCGGGCCGGGCGACCCGCGTCATCGACGACGTCGTCCAGACCGACGCCACCCTGCACCCCGGCAGCTCGGGCGGCGCGCTCGCCACGGCCGACGGCAGCGTGGTCGGCATCAACACCGCCATCGCCGACGTCGGCCTGGGCCTTGCCATCCCGGTGAACGCCACCAGCCGCCGGATCATCGCGACCCTGCTCTCCGACGGCAGAGTCCGCCGCGCCTACCTCGGCCTCGCCGGCATCCCCGCGCCGCTGCCGCCCCTGCTGCGGGCACGCACCGGCCGCCCCACCGGCCTGCGGATCGTCGAGGTCGTGCCAGCATCCCCCGCCGCCCGGGCCGGACTGCGCGACGGCGACCTGCTGATCACCGCCCACGGCGAACCGGTGACCAGCGCCCAGGCCCTGCAGCGGCTGATGCTCGAGGACGCCATAGGACGCCCCCTCCCCCTCACCGCACTGCGCGGCGACGCCCTCGTGGACGTCATCGCCACACCGGCGGAACTGATCGCGGACGACTGAACGCCCGAGGACCCCGGCACGCCGACCGACGGATCCCCTGCTCCGCGGTCGGCGCCCCGCGCCGGCATGGGGGCTCGCGTTCCGGGTTGCGGTGTGGGGAGGTGTCCGCCGTCCGGTGCTGCCCCCGTCCAGCGCCTGCGCTCGTGGAGGCATGGGCGCGCACCCGGACTCGGGCCCGCCAAGGCGCCTGGCGCCCGGTGGCCGACCTCCTCCACGTCCTCGACGGCTGCGGCCACCGGATCCCGCAGGAACGCCCCGAGGAGGTCAACCGGCTACTGATCGACTGGCTCGGCTCTCTCGATTCTCCCGACTCTCCTTGGTGTCTGACGTACGTCAGGGCTTGCCCGTCCAGGTGTGGGCCACGTCCACGATCACGTGGCCGTCCACCCGCAGCACACGGAACGGCAGCCGGGCCCGGACGCCGAGCCCGAGCTGGGTGTCGCCCTCGAAGCTGCCGGCGAACCGGGTGTCCCGGAACGCGCGGTACCCGGTGAGGTCGACGCCCGGCAGCGGACGGCCCGCCCGGGCGGGGTAGCTGGGTGCCCCGGTGTCGGGGTCGTAGCTGGGCGCGTGCACCCGCACCTCGAGGACGGCGCCGCCGCCGACGGGTATGAGCCGGCCCGATCCGTCCTGGTAGAGGTGGCTGACGTACCCGACGGAGTAGCCGAGGCTGTTCCGGCCCGCTCCGGGGATGTCGATGACCATCCGGTCGTAGCAGGTGTGGCGGCCGGTCCTGACGTTCGTGACCGGCTTCGTCGTGGATGCCGCGCGCGTCTTGGCGGTGCTGCCCCAGCCGGTGGGGCAGGTGACGGTCTGGGCGGTGGCGGCGGGCGCGGCGTCGGCCGGAACCGCGGTCGCTCCCATCGCGGTGCCCAGGAGCATGAGCGCTACCCATGCGGTCCTGCTGCGTGTTGCTCTGCTTCGTCTCATCTCGTCCCCCGAAGCGTGGTTCGTACTGGTATTTGATGAGACATACGGGACGGCTGAAAGGTTGCGGGTGCGGGCCGGTTGTCTCCAGGATGCGCTCACGCGGCTTCCGGCGGCTACCAGGTCGGGATGAATCCGCCGTCGACCCGCACGTCCGTACCCACCGTGTTCGCGGACCGTGCTCCGGCGAGGAACAGGACGGTGTTCGCGACCTCGTCCGGCTGCGAGAAGCGGCCGGTGACCATCGCGTGCGCGGCGCCCGCCCGCACCGTCGCCGGATCGGCGCCGGTCGCCCGGCTCACCGTGGCCGCCACACCGTCGTCTGCCAGCCACAGATCGGTGGCGACCGGGCCGGGGCTGACCGTGTTGACGCGGATCCCGCGGGCGCCCACCTCCTTCGACAGGCCCTTGGAGAAGGCGAGGAGGGCCGCCTTGGCCGTGCTGTAGTCGAGCACGAGGGGATCGGGCAGCGCGGCGTTCACCGAGGCGATGTTCACGATGCTGCCGCTGCCCCGCGCGAGCATGACGGGAAGCGTGGCGCGGGTCGTGCGGACGGCCGCCAGCAGGTTGAGGGTGAGCGAGGCCAGCCAGTCCTCGTCGGTGATGCTCAGGAACCCTTCGGGCCGCACGGGCGCGGCACCGACGTTGTTGACGAGGATGTCCACGCGGTCGCCCGCCCGCGCGACCAGCCGGGCAGGGCCCGACTCCGTGGCGAGGTCGACCTCGACGACCTCGACGGCGTCGGTCTTGGCCAACTCCTCCAGCTCGCCCGACGAGTGGCGGGCACCCGCGACCACCCGGGCCCCCTCACCCGCCAGCGCCCGTACGACGGCGAGGCCGATGCCTCGGCTGGCTCCGGTGACGACGGCGACCTGACCGTCGAGTTCATGGTCCATGACCTGCTCCTTGACGCGTCCGGGAGGGAGCCGGGGCGCTCGCCGCCCACCGAGCCGACCGTATGGGCAAGGCCGAGGGACGGGCTTCGGTCATGCGACTGTTTCCCCGGCGCCGCGCCCACCTGTTCTCCGCCGACGCACGCCCCAGTCGGCGCTCTCTCGCCGTGCGACCCGCACCGCACGCACCGGCTGCCACAGGATGGGCGGAAAGGTCGCGAGATGAGCGGGCCCCAGCTCAAGATGGGGAAGGGGCCGCCGCCCCGCGAGCCGTTCGCCTCGGTCTCGCCCGGTCACTGCCGAAACGCGGGGGAGCATGGACGAACTGGACCTGGTGGGGCGCGACACGGAACTGCGGACCTTGGCGGAGCTGGTCGGACGGCTCCCCGGGGGCGGCGGTGCACTGGTCGTCGCCGGTGCCGCGGGCATCGGCAAGTCCTCGCTGCTGCGCGCCGCGGTCCGGCTCGCGCGGGAGACGGGCGCCGAGGTCCTGGAGACGACCGGTGCCGAGTGCGAGGCGCCGCTGCCCTACGCGGGGCTGCACCAGCTTCTACGGCCCCTCCTCGGCACCGCCGAGGCGCTGCCCGCGCCGCAGCGCAGGGCGCTGATGTCGGCCTTCGGCGCCGAGGACGGACCGCCGCCCGAACCGTTCCTGATCGCGCTCGCGGCGCTGGGCCTGCTGGCCGGGGCCGCCGCCGTACGGCCGGTCCTGGTGGCCGTCGACGACGTGCAGTGGCTGGATCACCCCACCCAGGAAGCGCTGGCGTTCCTCGCCCGGCGCGTGGGCCGCGACCCGCTGGCCGTGGTCGGGACCGTACGGGCGGGCCACCCGGGGCCCTTCCTCGACGCCGGCGTGCCCGAGCTCACCGTGACCGCCCTGGACGACACCGCGGCACGCCGGCTGCTGGACGCCGGCGCGGACGACCTGCCCCCTGCCGTACGGCAGCAGATCCTGCGGGAGGCGCGCGGCAACCCGCTCGCGCTGGTGGAGCTCCCGACGGCATGGCGCACCAGGCCGCGGCCCGAGGGCGGGGACCCGGTCCGGCTCCTGCTGCCGCTCACCGATCGTCTGGAGCGCACCTTCGCCGGCCGCGTCCTCGAACTGCCGCAGCCCACACGGGACGCCGTGCTGGTGGCCGCCGTGGACCACGAGGAGCAGCTGCCGGAGATCCTCGCCGCCGCCTCCCTGCTGGCCGGGCACGACCTCACCGTCCAGGTCCTCGGCCCCGCCGCGGCCGCCGGCCTGCTCCACTTCGACGAGGCACGGCTGCGCTTTTGCCACCCGCTGGTCAGATCCGCCGTCCTGCAGTCCGAACCGTCCATTCGCCGACTGGCGGCCAGCGCCGCCCTGGCCGACGTACTGGTCGACGAGCCGTACCGCCGTACCTGGCACCGCGCCCAGTCGATCGTCGGCCCCGACGACCAGGTCGCCGACGAACTCGAGGCCGGCCACACCGTGTCCCTGCGCCGGGGTTCCGTCACCGCGGCGATCTGGGCGCTGGAGCGTTCCGCCCAGCTCACCACCGACTCCGCCACGCGCGGGCGCCGCCTGCTGCTGGCCGCCGAGCACGCTTTCGGGCTGGGCCGGGTGGAGCTGGTGGACCGGCTGGTCACGGCGGCGGAGCGGACCGAGCTGTCGGAGCTGGACCGGGCCCGGATGGAGTGGCTCCGCGAGATCTTCGAGGACGGCGTGCCCGGTGATGCCGTCCGCGTCTTCGAACTGTGCGCCGTGGCGGAGCGGTCCGCGGCGGCCGGCGACCAGGACCTCGCCCTCAATCTGCTGCTGGGCGCGGCACTGCGCTGCTGGTGGGCCGAGACCGGACCCGAGGCACGGGCACGCGTCGTCACCGTCACCGAAGCGCTCCCCGGCGCACTGGACGATCCGCGGGGCATCGCGGCCGTCGGCGTGGCCGAACCCCTGCTGCGCGGCAGCGCCGTCCGCGACCTGCTGACCCGGGCCGGCCCGGCCCGGGTCACCGACCCCGACCAGCTGCGCCTGCTCGGCATCGCGGCGCACGCCGTCGGTGACCTCACCCTCGCGGTCGACCTCCTCGGACGGGCCGAACGGAAACTGCGCGAGCAGGGCCGTCTCGGACTGCTCTCCCATGTGCTGAGCATGCAGATCGGCGACCACCTCTGGCTGGGCGACTGGGAGCGCGCCGCGACCGCGGCGGAGGAGGGACTGCGGGTCGCCCGGGACACCGGGCAGCCGATCTGGAGCACCGGATCCAGAAGCCTCGAGGCCATCGCCGCCGGCCTGCGCGGGCAGGGACAGCACGCGCTGGAACTGGCCGCCGTCGCCGAGGCCGCCGCCCACGACCGCCGGCTCAACAACCTGCTGGCCTGCGTGCAGCTCGCCAAGGGCCTGACGTGGCTGACGGCCGGGCGCCCGCACGAGGCGTACGACGAGCTGTGCCGTCTTTTCGACCCGGCCGATCCCAGCCACCACCGGCGCGAGTGCTTCGACGGGGTGATGTTCCTCGCCGAGGCCGCCGCCCAGAGCGGCCACCGCGAACAGGCACGGGCGGTGATCGCCGGTCTTGAGGAGGTCGCCGAGCTCACGAGTGCGCCGCTGCTGCACGTCCAACTCGCCTACGCCCGCGCGGTGCTCGCCGACGACGCCGATGCCGAGAAGCTCTATCTGTCGGCCCTGCGCCAGGACCTGGGCCGCTGGCCGTTGGCCAGGGCCAAGACCGAGCTGGCGTACGGCAGTTGGCTGCGGCGCCACCGCCGGGCCGTCGAAGCCAGGGGGCCGCTGCGCTCGGCCCGGACCACCCTCGACCTCATCGGCGCGACCGCCTGGGCGGACCAGGCGCGGGGCGAACTCCGTGCCACCGGAGAGCGGGTGGCCGACCGCACCGCCAGGGTCCAGGACGCGCTGTCCCCCCAGGAGCTGCAGATCGCCCGACTGGCGGCCGAAGGACTGTCCAACCGGCAGATCGGCGAACGGCTCTGTCTCTCGCCCCGCACGATCGGCTCCCACCTCTACCGCGTCTTCCCCAAACTCGGCATCACCTCGCGGGCACAGCTCGCCTCCCGTCTGGGACCCGGCGTGCCCTGACGGCCGCGCCGGCAGTCACCTGACTCAAGCGGAGGCACCGGCGGGCGGAGGAGCATGCGAGACGGGCGCATGCCTCTCGGCGCCCGTCGACCGACCCCGAACCGGCGGAAGGACCCGATCATGGCCGGCACTGCCCCACCCGTCGTCTTCATCCACGGCCTCTGGCTGCACCCGACTTCCTGGGCACCCTGGCAGGAGCTGTTCGAGGCCGCGGGCCACCGGACTCTCGCGCCCGGCTGGCCCGGCGTCGCCGAGACCGTCGAACTCGCCCGGGCCAACCCGGACTCGATCGCCGACCGCGGCATCGACGACGTCGTGGAGCACTACGCGGCCGTCATCGACGAGCTGCCCGAACGTCCCGTCCTCATCGGCCACTCCTTCGGCGGGATGATCGCTCAGAAGCTGCTCGGCCAGGACCGCGCGGCGGCCGCGATAGCCATCGACGCGGCCCAGATCAAGGGCGTGCTCCCGCTGCCGCTGTCGGCACTGCGCTCCACCTTCCCGGTCTTCGTCAACCCGGCCAACCGGCACCGCGCGGTGTCGCTCACCGCCGAGCAGTTCCGCTTCGCCTTCGGCAACGCGGTGGCGGCCGAGGAGTCCGACGCGTTGTACGGACGCTGGACCATTCCGGCGCCGGGCAAGCCTCTGTTCGAGGCCGCCGCGGCCAACTTCTCCCCACACTCGCCGGCCAAGGTCGACACGGGCAACGAGGCCCGCGGCCCACTGCTGCTGATCATGGGCGGCCGCGACCACACCGTCCCTGAAGCCGTCACCAAGGCCACGCTCAAGCAGTACCGGGATTCGACGGCGGTGACCGAACTGGTGGAGTTCGCCGACCGTGGCCACTCGCTCACCGTGGACAGCGGCTGGCGGGAGGTCGCGGACGCCTGCCTGACATGGCTCGGCAAACAGGGGTTGCAGCCGGACACCGCGCCCTGAGGAAGCGGTACGACACCTCAGCTCACCCGGAGCACGACCTTCCCCCGGCGGTGCTCCCGCTCCAGCGCCGCATACGTCGCCGGCGCATCCGCAAGCCCGGCTCGTGTCGGGCGGGCGACGACGCTGACGGGCACGCCCCCGGCCCGCAGCACCTGCCAGGAGCGGGTCTGGCTGTCGCCGCCGACCGGACGGCGACGAGCACCTTGCCCGGCCCGGGCACCGGCCGGGGTGCGACCTCGTGGACGAGCTGCTGCGGCCCGCCGCGCGAGTGCCCGCGGACCGCGAGCATGGAGCCCGTGGTGTCCACGAGAGCTCCCTTCGCCGGGCGCGTGCCGATGGGGCGGGCGTACACGCGATCTCGTCGATCGCCGTACCTGACCATGTTCGTCCTCGTGGCGCGGCGCGGCTTGAGTCGGATGACTGAGCCGGCTGCCGACCCTGCTGATCAGCCATGAGCGCAAGGGCCCAGAGTTCCGGGACCAGCCACGAAGGGGCCTGTAGGGAACGCCGTTCGCCGTCACTGCGGCCCGTGCGTCCACCGCCCGCCCAGCATGGTGGCGTGCACCGGCATCTCCCGCAGGGTGCGCGCGTCCGCCTCCGCGGGGTCCACGTCCACGACCACCAGGTCGGCCGCGTCGCCGACCCGCAGCTGTGAGCGTCCCCGCGCCGACGCCGCGAGTGCCGCCGTCACCGGGATCCGCTGCTCGGGGTGCCAGGCGGGCCGCTCGTCGGCCGTACGGTGTACGGCCGCCGCGATGCCCAGCCAGGGGTCGAGCGGGGAGACGGGAGCATCGGAGCCGAACTCCAGCCGGGCCCCGGACGCCAGCAGGTCGCCGTAGGCGAAGGCGCGCCCGGTGCGCCCGGCCCAGTGCCGGTCGGCCACATCGCGGTCGTCGGTGGCGTGCGCGGGCTGCACTCCGGCGATGACGCCCAGTTCCGCGAACCGCGGCACATCGGCCGCCGTCAGCAGCTGGGCGTGCTCGATGCGACCCCGGCAGCCGACGTCCGCGAACGCGTCGAGCGCGAGGGTGTTGGCCCGGTCGCCGATCGCGTGCACCGCGGGCTGGACGCCATGGGCGGCGGCACGCCGCATCAGACGGACCAGCTCCTCGTACGCGGTCTCCTGGATGCCGTACGCCTCCTTCGTTCCCTCAAGTCCCGGGTAGGGGTCGCGGCACAGCGCCGTCCGCGTGTTGAGGGAACCGTCCGTGAACAGCTTGAGCGGGCCGACCTGGACCAGGCCGCCGGTGCCGGGCAGAAGGTCACCCGTCGACAGCCCGCGCTCAAGGACAGCGTCCAGGTGCCGGGGGTAGACGGCTGCCTGCACCCGCACGGCGGGCGCCGCACTCGCCGCCCGTCGGCTCCAGTCCGCGAGGTTGTCGGAGAAGTGGAAGTCGATGATGCCCGTCACGCCCCGCGCTGCCGCATCCCGGCACGCCCGCGCCACCCACTGGTCGAGGACCCCGTCGGGCACCTCGGGCAGTGCCCGCATGACCTCGAAGCACTCGTGCTCGCGCAGCAGTCCCGTGGCATGGCCGCCGCGGCCCACCAGCGCCAGGCACGCCGAGTTCAGCCACACGGCATGCAGATCGGCGCTGATGAGCGCGACCGGCCGGCCCGGGCACACGGAGTCGAGCAACGCCTTGTGGGGCGTGTCCGGCCACAGGCCGTCCCGGAAACCCTGCCCCATGACCATCTCGTCGGCGGGCAGACCGGCCGCGTGCAGACGCACGGTGTCAGCGACCGCCCGCGCGGACTCCAGCCCGGCGAGATCGACCCGATGACGGTTGCCGGCCCACTGCGCCGCGTGCACATGGGCGTCCCACAGGCCCGGCAGCACGGTCCGCCCGTCCATGTCGAGCACCGGGCCGCCGAGGTCCCTCTCCACCTCGACGGCGACGACCCGGCCGTCCGCGATGCGCACACTGCCCAGCGGGCCACCGGCGCCCAACCGCACTCGGGAGAGCGTCAGCGCGGGCGGGGCGTCGAGTTCGTCCGCGGCGGGGCCGGGTATGCCGTCGAGGCTCGTCATCGGGGCTCCAGTGGTGAGATCCCGGGGATCGGCTTCCGAGGCTACGCGGCGACGGAGTCGCGCAGGCGGGTGGAGCTCCGGTAGGTGGAGATGCCCACGGCCAGCAGCCAGTAGCTCAGGATCGCTCCCATCAGAGCGGTCGTGCCCCAGCCGTTCGCCGCGTAGAAGTGCGCGGGTGTGTTGCCGAAGAACAGGGAGGGTACGAAGGCCAGGTTGATCGCGGCCAGGACGTAGGCCGACCGGCTGATCCAGCGGGGCAGGACGTCGGTGCGCGCGACGACGTAGCCGACCGCCGTCAGGAACAGGCCCAGCATCAGCCGGGAGATCGACCCGTAGAGGATGTACGTGCCGTTGACCGTGATGGTCGGATCGATCGGATGGTCGGTGGCGATGACCGCGCCGGCCTCCAGCCCCATGGAGACCAGGGTGATCGTCGCGTAGACCAGCCCTGTGGCGGAGGCGATCGCACCTGCCCACTCGTAGCCGGGATGCGTGCGCCTGACCAGTTCACGGAAGGCCGTCACGAACACGACCAGGCAGGCGAGGGCGACGATTCCGAGCAGCAGCCGGGCGAGCACGTTCGCGTCCGGCGGCGGGCCCGAGTAGACGAAGTACAGGGGTACTTCGACGATGAGTGCGGCCGCGGCGGCGATGCCGGCGACGCCCGTCAGGCGCCTGGCGAAGGTTTCGGTCATGGGTGTTCCCCCGAGTCCGTGAAGTGGATTCAGCGTCGGGCTGTGTGCCGACGTCATGAATCCTTCCGGTCGCGGGTCCCGCCGTCGCTGGGCCTGAGCACCGGATCCACGGTGTCCTCAGCACCACCCTCAGCCCAGGGCCTTGTCCAGGTTGAAGGCCGCGCTGATGAGCGCGAGATGGGTGAACGCCTGCGGGAAGTTGCCCTGTTGCTCACCGGTTTGGCTGATCTCCTCGGCGTACAGGCCCAGATGGTTGGCGTAGGTGAGCATCTTCTCGAAGGCGAGGCGTGCCTCGTCGATGTGGCCGGCGTGGACCATGGCCTCGACGTACCAGAACGAGCAGATGGAGAACGTGCCCTCGTCGCCGCGCAGCCCGTCGGGGCTGGCCATCGGGTCGTAGCGGTAGACCAGGGAGTCGGACACCAGGTCGTGGGTGAGCGCGTCGAGGGTGGAGAGCCACTTGGGGTCGGTGGGGGCGATGAACTTCGTCAGCGGCATCATCAGGACGGCCGCGTCGAGTACGTCCTCGCCGTCCTCGTGCTGGACGAACGCCTGCCGGGTCTCGGACCAGCCCCGCTTCATGATCCGCCGGTAGATCGTGTCGCGGGACTCGCGCCAGCCGGGCAGGTCGGCGGGCAGACCGCGGCGGTTGGCCATGCGGATGGCCCGCTCGATGGCGACCCAGCACATCAGACGGGAGTACAGGAAGTTCTTGCGGCCGCCGCGGGTCTCCCAGATGCCCTCGTCGGGCTGGTCCCAGTGCCGGCACACCCATTCCACCAGCGTGCACACGTCGTCCCACTGGGCGCTGGAGATGGGCTTGGCCCATTTGTCGTAGAGGTAGATCGAGTCGATCAGCGCGCCGTAGATGTCGAGCTGGAGCTGGTCGGCGGCCGCGTTGCCGATCCGTACCGGCGCGGAGCCCTGATGACCCTCCAGGTGGTCGAGTTCGAGTTCGGTGAGGTCGGTGCGCCCGTCGATGCCGTACATGATCTGAAGGGGTGCGGAGGTGCCGTCGGCCGACGGGCTGACGTGCCGGGTCAGGAAGTTCATGAACGCCTCGGCCTCTTCGGTGAAGCCGAGCCGCAGCAGCGCGTAGACGGCGAAGGCGGCGTCGCGCACCCACACGTACCGGTAGTCCCAGTTGCGTTCGCCGCCCAGCTGCTCGGGCAGGCTGGTGGTCGGCGCGGCCACGATCGCGCCGGTGGGCGCGTAGGTGAGCAGCTTCAGGGTGAGGGCGGAGCGGTGCACCATCTCCCGCCAGCGGCCACGGTACTTGGACGCCGACAGCCAGCGCCGCCAGTACGCCACCGTCGTGCCGAACTGCTCCTCCGCCTCCAGTTTCGCGCAGCGGCGCGGCTGCACGTCGCCGCCGACCTGGTCGAGCGCGAACACCGCGGTCTCGCCCTCGGAGAGCTTGAAGTCGGCCTGTACGTCCGGTCCGTCGACCTCCAGCGGCACGGTCGCCGTCAGCGCGAGCGACAGCTCCTCGGAGGCGAACACCGCGACCTCGCCGACCAGGCGCACGGTGTGCGGCCGGGTGCCGTAGTCGAAGCGCGGGGCCACCCGGGTGCGGAACGGGATGGAGCCGCGCACGCACACCACCCGCCTGATCAGGCGGTGCCGCTCGGTCTCGACGTCGCCGCCGTTCAGGGGCATGAAGTCCTGCACCTCGCCGACGCCGTCCTCGGTGAAGAACCGGGTGATCAGCACATTGGTGTCGGGGAAGTAGAACTGCTTGGTCTTGGCCGGCACGGACGCCGCCAGCTCGTAGGAGCCGCCGCGCTCCGCGTCCAGGATCGCCGCGAAGACGCTCGGCGCGTCGAAGGCCGGGCAGCAGTACCAGTCGATGGTGCCGTCGGTGCCCACCAGGGCCACGCTGCGCAGATCGCCGATCAGTCCGTGCTCGGCGATCGGCAGATACCGGGGAACGGCCCCCGGGACGCCCTGGTCGATCGCTCCTGAGCTCATCGCAGCCTCCCTGCCCCGACCCGCGTCCGCGCTCCCAGCCTAGGCCGAATCAACCGGCCGGGCGTGTGGATCGCGAGGGCCGGGGCGCACTGTCGGGAGTCAGCCCCTGACGACCGCGATCCCCGCCTGCTCGAAGCGGCAGCGGTGGTGCCATGCGCCCACATGCTTGATTGTGCTCGAAAGGTAGCGATATCTTGCAAGAACAATCACGCGGCGGAGCAGGACCAGAAATCGAAGCAGGGGAGGGCCCGGCATGACGCATGTCGAGGACGAGCTGACCAGCCAGCCCGAGTGCTGGATACGGGCCGCGTCGGAGGCGGACCGGCACCGCGAAGCGCTCCCGGCGCCGGGGGAGCGGGTCGCGATCGTCGGGTGCGGCACCTCGTACTTCATGGCGCAGGCGGCCGCCGCACTGCGCGAGGGCGCGGGGCAGGGCGAGACGGACGCCTTCGCCGCCTCCGAGCTCCCCCACGGCCGCTCGTACGACCGTGTCGTGGCCCTCACCCGCTCCGGCACCACCACCGAAGTCCTCGACCTGCTCGGCCAGTTGAGAGGACGCACGCGAACGACGGCGATCACCGCCGACCCGGACACACCGGTCATGGCGGCCGCCGACGACCTCGTCGTCCTCGACTACGCGGACGAGCGGTCCGTCGTACAGACGCGGTTCGCGACGACCGCGCTGACCCTGCTCCGCGCCCATCTGGGCCTGCACTCCGACGCCGTCGTCGCCGACGCCCGCACCGCTCTCGCGACCCCGTTGCCCGAAGGGCTCGTCGCCTGCACGCAGTTCACCTTCCTGGGCCGGGGCTGGACGGTGGGCCTCGCCAACGAGGCGGGGCTGAAGATGCGCGAGGCCTCACTCGCCTGGACCGAGGCCTACCCGGCGATGGAGTACCGGCACGGCCCCATCAGCATCACCACCCACGGCACGGCGACCTGGATGCTCGGCGAAGCCCCCGAGGGCCTGGCCGCGCAGGTGCGCGCCACCGGCGGGCTGTGGATCGCGGGCGGCCTCGACCCGCTCGCCGAACTGGTCCGCGCCCAGCGCCTCGCGGTCGCCGTCGCCGCGGCCCGCGGCCTCGACCCCGACCAGCCGCGCCACCTCACCCGCTCGGTGATCCTCGCTCCCTGACGCACCCACGAAACGCCCGAAGGGAGAAGCCGTGCCCCTCGTCACCACCGGCGAACTGGTCACCCGGGCCGCCGCCGAGCACTCCGCCGTCGCCGCCTTCAACATCATCACCCTCGAACACGTCGAGGCCGTCATCGCCGGCGCCGAGTCCGCAGAGGCGCCCGTCGTCCTCCAGGTC
The DNA here is from genome assembly GCF_053597275.1 of Streptomyces sp. NPDC001492. Classification (NCBI taxonomy): domain Bacteria; kingdom Bacillati; phylum Actinomycetota; class Actinomycetes; order Kitasatosporales; family Streptomycetaceae; genus Streptomyces; species Streptomyces sp. NPDC001492. Next base: position 247,957 of record NZ_JBSFHW010000009.1, read on the forward strand.
AGCGAGAACGCCGTCACATTCCGCTGCGGACGGCTGTTCCCGCTCGCCCGCGCGGCCGCCGTCGCCGCCGAACGCGCATCGGTGCCCGTCGCGCTGCACCTCGACCACGTCCAGAGCGACGACCTCCTGCGCCAGGCGGCGGACGCCGGATTCAGCTCCGTGATGTACGACGCGGCCCGTCTGCCCTACGAGCAGAACCTCGCCGCGACCCGGGCCGCCGTCGACTGGGCGCATGCCCAAGGCCTCTGGATCGAGGCCGAGTTGGGGCAGGTCGGCGGCAAGTCGGGCGAGCCCCCGCTGGACGCCCACGCGCCCGGCGCCCGCACCGACCCCGCCGAGGCCCGCGCCTTCGTCGCGGACTCCGGGGTGAACGCCCTCGCCGTCGCCATCGGCAGCACCCACGCCATGACCACCCGCACCGCCAGCCTCGACCACGACCTCCTCAAACGCCTGTCGGCCGCCCTGGGCGTACCACTCGTCCTGCACGGTTCCTCGGGTGTACCGGACCACGAACTCGCCGCGGCGGTCGCGGGCGGCATCGCCAAGGTGAACGTCGGCACGGCCCTCAACATCGCCATGACGGCCGCGATCCGCGACTTCCTCGCCGCCCATCCGGACGCGGTCGACTCACGCACATACCTGAGCGCGGCAAGGGAGGCGATGGTGGGGGCGGTGACCGGGATCATCCGGACCGTCGGCCGGCCCGCCGCCTGATCACTTCCTGACGGCCTTCAGCACCACGAACTTCGGGTCACTGGCGACCAGTTGACTGTTGCCGAACACCTTGCGCAGCTTCACGTGATACCCCAGGTGCCGGTTGCCGACCACCCACATCTCGCCGCCGGGACGCAGCACGCGCCGAGCCCCGGTGAACATCCGCCACGCCGTCGTGTCGGTCGTCGCCTGGTGCGAGTGGAACGGCGGATTGCTCAGGACGAGGTCGACACTCCCGTCCGGCAGTCCCGCCAGCCCGTCCCCGACCCGGAACTCCGCGTGCCCCGGCACCCCGTTCGCCTTGTACGTCGCCTCCGCCGAGGCCACCGCCTGGAACGACTCGTCCACGAACAGCACTTCGGCCGACGGCTCGGCCACCGCCACCGCCGTCCCGACCACCCCGTTGCCGCAGCCCAGGTCCACCACCCGCCGGCCGCCGAGCGCGGCCGGCAGGTGCTGCAGGAAGAAGCGGGTGCCGATGTCGAGGCGGTCGGCGCAGAAGACGCCCGCGTGGTTGACCACGGTGCGCCCGGAGACCGGGCCGATGCCCTCGGGCAGCGCGTAGCTGTACGGCCACGGGTTCGCGGGCCGCTCCAGGGCGGTGTCCGGCGTGCAGAAGATCAACCGGGCCTTCCGCTCGGCCAGCGAGGTGCGGGTCGGCCCCAGGATCCGCTCGAACAGCTGCAGCGTCGAGGTGTGGATCTCCTTCACCATTCCGGAGCCGACGACGACCGTCCCCTCGTGCACCGCGGGCGCCAGCCGCAGCAGCTGCTCCTCCAGGAGCGCAAGGCTCTTGGGCACCCTGACCAGGAGGACGTCGATGCGGTCCGGCGGCGGATCCTGCGTGGTCAGCAGCCGTACGGCACCGGTCTCGACGCCCGCCCGGGCCAGGTTCGCGCGGGTCGCCTCCTGGGCGAGGAACGAGTCGGTGATCTGCACGGGCCGGTGCGCCGCGAGCGCGGTGACCAGGGCGCCCCAGCGGTCGCCGAGGACCACGACCGTGCCGGACAGCGGGACCTGCTCTGCCGCCAGATGCCTGAGCAGGTACTCGTCGGAGGCGTCCCAGGCACGCAGCCTCTCGCGCGGGTCCTCGGGGAAACGGGCCAGCGCGAGCTCGCCCCACGGCGTCGTCATACGGTCGTTCATCGTGCGTCAAGGCTAGCCGAGCCGCAGCTCACGGCCGGTGGGGGAGGATGGGTGACATGGATGCCGAGCTGTTCCCACGGGAGCGCACGGAGGTCGCGCCCGGCGCATTGCACGTGCCCGGCTGGCTGGCCGCGGACGCGCAACGCGAGCTGCTGGACGCCTGCCGCGCGTGGGCGCGCCCGCCGGCCGGCCTGCGCACGGTGCGCACGCCCGGCGGCGGCACGATGACCGCCCGGCAGGTCTGCCTCGGCCGGCACTGGTACCCGTACGGCTATGCCCCCACGGTGGTCGACGGTGACGGCGCTCCGGTGAAGCCGTTCCCGGCCTGGCTGGGCGAAGTCGGCCGACGTGCGGTACTGGAGACACTCGGCGAACCGGCGGCACCGTACGACATCGCACTGATCAACTTCTACGACGCCGAGGCCTGCATGGGCATGCACCGCGACAGCGACGAGAAGTCGGACGCACCGGTGGTCTCCCTGAGCCTCGGCGACCGCTGCGTCTTCCGCTTCGGCAACACAGGGACCCGCACGAAGCCGTACACGGATCTCGAGCTGCGCAGCGGCGATCTGTTCGTGTTCGGCGGACCGTCCCGCCTCGCCTACCACGGTGTGCCGCGGGTGTACGCGGGCACCGCGCCCGCGGAGTTGGGGCTGACAGGGCGGCTGAACATCACGCTTCGGGTCAGCGGCCTGTAGCCCGGCGTAACTGCGGATCATGGGAGACTCGCCCTCATGAGCGGCAAGGCGGACCCCCGGCCGACGGGGGAAGGGAGCACCTCGAGGACGCGGTTGGACCGGGGGCGTGGTGCGCTCGGGCCCGCGTTGGAGCTCGTGCACACCGGGCGGGCGCCCACGAGGGCGGTGCTCACCGCCGAGCTCGGCGTCACGCGGGCCACGGCCGGCGCGGTCGCGGCGGAACTGGAGGCGCTCGGGCTGATCCGGGTCGACGCCCGGCCCGGCGCGGCGGCCGGCTCGCAGGGCAGGCCCTCGCACCGGCTCGCGGTCGCCGAGGAGGGCCCGGTCGTCCTCGCCGCCCAGGTGCACGCCGACGGGTTCCGGGCGGCGCTGGTGGGTCTCGGCGGCCGCATCGTCACCACCGCTCCCGGCTGCGAGACCGTCGACGCCGACCCGGCGAAGGTCCTCGGCTCGGTCGTGGAGGCGGGCGCCGAGCTGCTGCGCTCGACGGGGCGGCGCTGCGTCGGCGCCGGGCTCGCCGTACCCTCCGCGGTCGCCGAACCGGACGGCCTGGCCCTCAACCCCCTGCACCTGGCGTGGCCCGCCGGCGCGCCGGTCCGCCGTATCTTCGGGGAGTGCGTGCGGGAGGCGGGAATCACCGGGCCCGCCTTCGCCGGCAACGACGTCAACCTCGCCGCCCTCGCCGAGCACCGGCACGGGGCGGGCCGCGGCGCCCGGGAGCTGCTGTGCGTGGCCACCGGGCACCGGGGCGTGGGCGGTGCGCTGGTCCTGGACGGCCGTCTGCACACGGGCAGTTCGGGCCTGGCCCTGGAGGTCGGCCACCTCACCGTCAACCCCGAGGGCCGTCCCTGCCACTGCGGCAGCCGCGGCTGCCTCGACGTCGAGGCCGACCCGCTGGCCCTGCTCACGGCCGCGGGCCGCGACCCCGGCCCCGAGGTCAACCTCCTGCGGCAGGCCAACGACCTGATCCGCCACCACTACGACGACCCCGCCATCCGCACCGCCGCCGAGGCCCTCATCGACCGACTCGGCCTCGGCCTCGCGGGCCTGGTCAACATCCTCAACCCCGACCGCATCATCCTCGGCGGCCTCCACCGCACCCTCCTGGACGCCGACCCCGAGCGTTTGCACGCCGTCGTAGCCGACCGCAGTTTGTGGGGCCAGAGCGGCGGCGTCCCCATCCTGGCCTGCACCCTCGACCACAACAGCCTTGTCGGCGCCGCCGAGTTGGCGTGGCAGCCGGTCCTGGACGATCCGCTGGGGGCGCTCGCCCGGTGAGGCCGCGCGCACCTGCGCGGACAGCCGGATCTCCGCCGGGTCGCGTCCGACGCCCCCGAAACGCACGCCTCCTTGCGTGTCCTCGTGCCGCCCGAGCAGGGGCACCCACCCGTTCCCGCCGGCGCCTACGACGCGGCCGCGCAGCTCCTCGCCGTGGAGGCGGGCGTGAAGACCCACCCGCCACGCGCGCGTGCACCTCGCCGCCGTGCTGTGGCTCACCCTGCGCGCCGCCCGGCTGGGGGAGGGGGCCGCGGGAGCAGCGCACCATCGCCGTCGCCGTCGAGGAGACCGCACCGGGCGAGCTGCCGGCCGTCTTCGGCCGGGCCTTCGCCCTCAGCGCACGCGAGCGCGAACTGCTCGGCCTGCTCACCAAGGGCGGCGACAGCCACACCGTGGCGCGCAGCATCTACGTCACCGAACACACCGTGCAGGACCACCTCAAGTCCGTGTTCGCGAAGACCGGCACGCACAACCGACGGGACCTGCTCACCCGCGCACTGGGGGCGTGAGCCCGGCGGAGTTAGGCTCCGGAACATGCGGATCTCCGTTTCCTCGGACATGGACGAACCCGTGGCGCGCTCGCTCGTCGCGGAACTGGGCAGGCGCGGCCACGAGGTCGTGCCCCATGGGGCGCTGCGCCCCGGGGACGACTCCCAGTGGGCCGTGTGCTCGGAGGCCGCGGCCCGCGAGGTCGCCGAGGGGAGCGCCGACCAGGCGGTCGTGTGCTGCTGGACCGGCACGGGCGCGTCCATCGCCGCCAACAAGGTCCCCGGCGTACGGGCTGCCCTGTGCACCGACGCGTACACGGCGGACGGCGCCCGCCGCTGGAACGACGCCAACGTGCTGGCGCTCAGCCTGCGCCTGACCTCCGAGCCGCTGCTCAAGGAGATCCTCGACGCCTGGTTCGCGGCGCAGCCCAGCCAGGACGCCGAGGACCGGCAGAACGTGGAGCGCGTGGGACGCCTCGATGCCGGAAGGGCTGCCGGCTGAGGACGCGCCCCTCTCAGGACCCCGACGATCACCTCTTGCTTACTCCAGTAAAGGCCCTTTAGTTTAGTCAGCATGATGTTGACCCAGCGGGAGCGCGAGATCATCGCGCTGCTGCGCCGCGACCCGCTGGCCGGGCCGCAGGCGATCGCCGACGCCCTCGGCAGCACCCGGGCCGCGGTGAACGTGCATCTGTCCAACCTGGGCAAGAAGGGCGCCATCCTCGGTCGCGGCTACATCCTCCGCGAGGAGAACGCGGTCGTGGTCGTGGGCGGGGCCAACGTCGACGTGAAGGTGCGCAGCCTCGCTCCCGTACGGCAGCGGACCAGCAACCCGGGGCGGGCCGGCACCACTGCGGGCGGTGTGGGCCGCAACATCGCGGAGAACCTCGCGCGGCTGGGTACCCCGACCCATCTGATCGCCGCCGTCGGCCGGGACGCGGCGGGCGAGCGCCTCCTCGCCGACACCGCGGCGGCCGGGGTGCGCCTCGACCACGTGCACCGCAGCCCTCACCCGACCGGGACGTACACGGCGGTCCTCGACGCCGACGGGGACCTCGTCGTGGCGGTCGCGGACATGGCGGCCACCGAGGCTCTGGCACCCGAGGACCTGCACCCGGCCCGCGAGCTGATCGCCCACGCGGACATGCTGGTCCTGGACGGCAATCTGCCCGCCGAGGTGCTGGCCCACGCCATGGACGTCGCGCAGCCCGCCGCCGTACCGGTGGTGATCGACCCGGTCAGTGCCCCCAAGGCCGCCCTGCTCGGGCCACTGCTCACCGCCCGGCGCCCTGTCTTCGCTCTCACTCCGAACCTCGACGAACTACGGGCCCTGCTCGGGCACCCCGTCGGTGACAGCGAGGCCGAGGTGACGGCCGCCGCCGGAACGCTGCACGCCCGCGGGGTGCGCCATGTGTGGGTACGGCTCGGCGCGCGCGGCAGCGTGCTGAGCACCGCGGGCGAGGGGGCGGCCTTCCTGCCCGCACCGCCCGCGGAGGTCGCCGACGTCACCGGCGCCGGGGACGCGATGCTCGCCGCGTTCGTCCACGCCCTGCTGGCCGGCGGCGACCCGGTGGACGCCGCCCGCTACGGGCACGCGGCCGCGGCCCTGACGGTGCAGAGCCCGGCGACGGTGCGCCCCGACCTGACCCCGCGTCTGATCGAGGACGCGCTGACCGACCCGACCGAACCGAACCACCTGAACGATCCGATGCGGAGCCAGAGATGACCACGCCCACCCCCGCCCCGACTCCCGCGACCCCCGTCCCGCATCCGCGTCTGGTGCTGACCGACGAGGTCCGCGAGGCGCTGCGCGACGGGCGTCCCGTCGTGGCGCTGGAGTCGACGATCATCAGCCACGGCATGCCGTACCCGCAGAACGTGCAGATGGCCGTGGAGGTCGAGCAGATCATCCGCGACGGCGGCGCCGTCCCCGCGACGATCGCCGTCCTGCACGGCCGACCCCACATCGGGCTGACCCAGGCGGACCTGGAACTCCTCGCGACCGCGCCGGACGTCACCAAGGCCAGCGTCCGCGACCTCGCGTACGTCATCGCGCGCGGCACCCACGGCGCGACGACCGTCGCCGCGACCATGCGGCTGGCCGCCCTCGCCGGCATCCGTACGTTCGTCACCGGCGGCATCGGCGGGGTGCACCGCGGTGCGCCCACGACGTTCGACATCAGCGCGGACCTGACCGAACTGGCCGCGACCGGCGTCGCGGTGATCAGCGCGGGCGTCAAGAGCATCCTCGACATCGGGCTGACCCTGGAGACCCTGGAGACGCTCGGCGTCCCGGTCCTCACCTACGGCACGGACGAGTTCCCGGCGTTCTACTCCCGCCGCAGCGGCTTCACCTCGCCCATGCGCGTGGACTCGCCCGCCGAGATCGCCGCCGTGATGCACGCCCGCTGGGACCTCGGCATCCCCGGAGGCGTCAGCATCGCCAACCCCGTGCCCGAGGACGAGGAGGTCCCGGCCGAGCGCATGGACGGCGTCATCGCCCAGGCCCTGACCGAGATGGACAAGGCCGGCATCACCGGCAAGGACACCACCCCCTACCTCCTCGGCCGGATCGTCGAACTCACCGGCGGCGAGAGCCTGCGCACCAACATCGCCCTGGTCAAGAACAACGCCAGGCTCGGCGCACGCATCGCCGTCGAGTACGCCAAGCTGGGCTGAGCCCCGCGCCGCCGCTCACAGGCTCCACAGCGCCGCCACCAGCGGCCGCCGCAGATCCGCCCGCCGTACGCACAGCCCGATCGGGAACTGCTCCGGCGGCGGATCCGCGGGAACCACCGCCGGCCGGTCGCGCACCGCGCTGTGCTCCAGTACCAGCCGGGGGACCACGCCCGTGGCCCGGCGGACAAAGCCCTGTTGGCGGCCTTTGACACCCATCCGGTGCACGAGACCCTGGCCGCGGCGGCGAAACTACGGCCGTCCGTGGACATCACCAGATCACTGAACGCGTACGACCGCTGATCCGGCGCGGGCCGGTGCGGTGGCTCCGGCGGTCGGTGGTCAATGCTTTTCGCGTCGGCCGCGGATGCTCAGGGCGATGACGGAGACGAGGAACCAGAAGGCACCGAAGGCCGAGTAGCCGGCGACGGAGGACAGGCTGCTCGTCGCCGAGGCGGACATGGCAGCGAAGGAGGCACCGGCGAGGACGGACAGCCCGCCGCTGATGACCATGGGCCACTGGGCACCGACGGTGCGTCGGCGCCGGATCGCCACGACGAGCTGGATCGCTCCGGAAACGAGGGCCCAGATGCCGAACACGAGCAGGGCCGTCCCGACGGTGGAGAAGACGGCGATGATCATCGCGACGGCGGTGGCGACGCCGACAGCCATGTTGGCGGTACCGACGCGGTCCGTGGAGCCGCTGCCGGCCGTGCGACGCTCGAGGAGCGTGGCGACGACGTCCCACAGGGGGTAGACGACCAGCAGTACGGCCGCGATCGCCGTGGGCCTGTCCGTCGACACGAGCGAGGCGGAGGTCGTGACGACGAGTGCCACCCAGATCAGGGAGAAGGCGACTCGGATCAGGTAGAGGGATCGGAGCCCGGAGAGCGTCGTCGGGGTCGTGGTCGTACTCGACGTCACGGTGGTCTGAGTCATCGGGTGTCCCGTTCGGTGATGGTGATGGTGTGAGACGGTCGCCTCGATGAGGAGTCTCAGCGGCCTCGGGAGGGACCGCGTACTTCGAACGAAGTAGTTCTGCCATCCACCTCGAATCGAACGAGTTCTGCCGACTCCGTCGCCCGGACCGGGCTCGCCCTCTACATCGTTCGAAGTACACGGCCGCAGCACCTGTGCACGAGAATCGGGCCATGGGCAAGGCGCAGAACAATCACGACGGTCCCGTGGCACCCCTGTGGGTCCGCCGCCCGGAGGTGCTGCACCTCGTCGCCTATGCGGTGGCCGCGCTGGTGTTCACCGGCCAGATCGTGGCAGTGATCCTGCGAGGGTCGGACTGGCCGACGGCCCTCTCCGTGCTCCTCGCCGGTGGCGGGGTCGCCCTGTCATGGTGGCGGCCGTGGGCAGGACTGGTCGTGGCGAGCGCGGCGTCCTTCGCCGTCACAGCGGTGGGCCACGACCCCCTGTCGGTGTGGATGATCGCGGTGCTCGTGCTGTTCTCGGTCACCCTCAGGGGAAAGCAGCCGCTGGTCGGAACCGGCATCGTGGCGGCGTTCTTCCTCGGGGCGTTCATGACGCTGGGAGGATTCCGCGGCGGCGCGATCGTGGGAGCCGCCGCACTCTTCTCAGCCGTGGCGGGAGGTGCGACAGGGGCCGCGCTGCACATCCATCGAGAGCACTGGCGCACTCTGGAGGAACGGGCGGAGAGTGCCATCGCCACCCGCGAGATCGAAGCCACCCGACGGGTGACGGAGGAACGACTCCGCATCGCCCGGGACCTCCACGACGTCATCGGTCACCAGGTCGCGATGCTGAGCATGCATCTCGGTGCCGCGGAGATCGGGCTGCCCGAAGAGGCGGAGTCCGCCCGGCAGGCCCTTGTCTCAGCCAGGTCCAGCGCCCGCACCGTCGTCGTCGAGACGCAAAGGATCCTCACGCTCCTCCGCCTCCAAGACGTGATCTCCGACGACGAGGCGCTCCGGCCGACCCCGGCGCTCAGCGGTCTGGAGGGCCTGGTCGCCTCCTTCGAGAGCATCGGCCTCGACGTCCGGCCCTCCATCGACATCCCCGCCGGTTTCGTGGAACCCAGCGTCGGTGTCACGGTCTACCGGGTCGTTCAGGAAGCACTCACGAATGCCTACCGGCATGGAGAGGGGGCGGCAACGGTGGATGTGCGCGAGCGCGACGGCAGGATCTGCGTCACCGTCGAGAACCGCGTCGGTCACTCACTGCGCGGATCCGGCTCGGGCAGCGGACTCGGACTCGTGGGGATGCGTGAACGTGTCGAGTCCTCCAGCGGGCGACTGACGATCGACAGCGGCGATGGGCGATTCCGGGTCCATGCGGAATTCAGCCCTCTGGGAGCCGCCGTATGAGCACGCGGATTCTGATCGTCGACGACCAGGCCGAGATCAGGGCCGGGATCCGGGCGATGCTTCGGCTCGACCCGAGTCTCGTGGTCGTGGCTGATCTCTCCGATGGACTCCAGGTCGTCCCCTACCTGCGGGACCACCACGTCGACCTCGTCCTGATGGACATCCGTATGCCGGGCATCGACGGTGTCGAAGCCACCCGCCGGATCCGCGAAGAGCACCCACCCGAAGAGATGCGGGTGATCGTGTTGACCACTTTTGACCAGGACGACATCGTTCTCGCCGCCCTTCGCGCGGGGGCCAACGGTTTCCTCAGCAAGACCGTGAGCCCTGCTGAACTCGTCGCCGGAATCACCGAGGTCGTCGGCGGTGGCGGTGCGCTGTCGGCCGCCGCGACGGCCGCGCTCATCGGTCACATGACCCACAGTCCGCCCCCGGTGATCGACCAGGAACTGCTGCGCCGCTTCGCCGCTCTGACGCCCAGGGAGCGGGACGTGGTCGTCCTCGTCGCGAGCGGCCTCGGCAACGACGAGATCGCGGCCCAGATGTCCGTGTCGCCGTTCACCGTGAAGACCCATGCGGTGCGGGCCATGACGAAGGTCGGCGCACGTGATCGAGCGCAACTCGTCTCGTTCACCTTTCGCGCCGGCCTCTACCCCTGAGCCTGCCGGGCTGAACGCCGCGCCTGCCGAGCAGGGCCTGCGCCATGGCAGGGCGGACGAGCTCTTCCTGAGGGCGACAGCGCCCCAGGGACGTTGTCAGTGGTGCCGATTAGCCTGCACCCATGATCGAGACGACCGGCGACGACCGCCGACTTCCGCCCGCCCTGGCCGCCGTGGCCGGGGTGGAGTTCGACTACGACGACGGCGAGGGCATCGACTTCGAGCCCTACGAGGCCTTCGACTCCGCGGAGGAGACCACCGACTGGATCCGCCACTGGACCGGCAACCACGAACTGGACGGCGACGCCTACCGGGTCTTCGGACAGGACGGCACCGGAGGCCTCGCCGCCCTCTGGTGCGCGCGGCCCGGGCGGCCCCTCGCCGAACAGCCCGTGGTGTTCCTGGGGTCGGAGGGGGAGCGGGGCGTCATCGCGGGCAACCTCTCCGACTTCCTGTGGGTGCTGGCCGACGGACTGGGCCCGATGGAGGTCATCGAGTACGAGCAGCGCGAGGCTCGCCCGAACTCGACGCTGGCCGAGCTTGCCGAGCGGCACGCCACCACCCCGCGCCGGACCGCCCGGGAGATCGTCGCCGAGGCGCAGGCCGAGTTTCCGGCCTTCTGCGAGGACCTGGACGAGCTCTGCCGTTGATGCGGCCGGTCAGGAACAGGCCGCGTCCAGGTACGGCGCCACCCCGTGACCGAGCGACCAGTCGGCCGGCCCGTTCTCGGTCACGGTGACGAAGACGTTCCGCGGCTCGGTGCCCGCGTGGGCCTGCGCGAGTTCGGCGATCCGCCGGTACAACGCCTGTTTCTGAGCAGCGGTGCGGCCGGAGCGCATGGTGATCGCGACATAGACGATGCCGTCGTCGCGCCGCACGCCGAGGTAACTGCCGTACCGCAGTGTGCTGTTGGCGCCGTCGTGCCCGACCAGGATCTGGAAGTGGTCGTCGGCGGGGATGCCGAGCGTCTCCACCAACGCCTCGTGCACGGCTCTGCCCAGCGCGTCCAGGCGTGCCGGATCGGTTCCCAGTGCGTCGATACGGACCAAGGGCATGGGCGGTGGTCCTCCGTTCCGCTCAGCGCCACTCGACGGCGAACGCCCGGGCGGGGTTCTCCGTGAGGACGCGGTTGATCAGTTCCTCGCCCAGCTCGCGCGCGAGACGTGGCCGGATCCTGCGCAGCAGATACGGCATCCCCGGCCCGCCGTCGACCGACCGCGCCCCGGCGACCACGGTGTCCCCGCCGAGCAGCAGCCGGTGTCCGAAACCCGCCTCCGCGAGGACGCGTACCGCGTCCGGCATGCGCCAGTCGGTGGCGTGGTGGGCACGGGAGGGGCCGTCGAACGCCAGCCAGCAGCCCGTCTCCGCGGCCTGCCGCTGGACCACGAGGTCGGGGGAGCGGTTGAGGTGGCCGAGGATCACACGCTCCGGCGGCACGCCCAACTCGCCGCACAGCAGGTCCAGTACGTCGAGTGCGCCCGTGCCCAGCTCCAGGTGGACGGCGATCGGCGCCCCCGTGGCGTGGTGGGCCTGGGCCGCCGCGGTCATGGTCCAGCGGGCGTGCGCGTCGAGGGCGTGGAAGCCGCCGGCCACCTTGACGAGGCCGGCGCGGACGCCCGAGGTGCCGATGCCTTCGGTGAGTTCGGAGACGAACACGTCGGCCAGCTTGCCACGCAGCTCGTCGAGCAACTCAGGCGTGTAGTGGGCGGCCTGGTGCAGTCCGGTCGCGCAGACCACGTGCACACCGGCCGCTCGGGACAGCAAGGGCAGATCGGCGGCCCGGCGCCCCATCCCCCAGGGCGTCCACTGGACGACGCTCGTCCCGCCCGCCGCCCGGAACGCCTCCAGCTCGGCCCGCGCGGCAGTGGCGTCGTTCAGCTCCTGGCCGGGCAATTGCGCGCTGCGGAGGAAGAGATGGTCGTGCGCGTCGCACACGCCCAGGTCCTCGGGCCGCACGTCCCCCAGCACCGTACGGACACTGCTCACCACTGCCGCCCGCGCGGCGACTTCTCACGTCCCGGCGCCGACATGTGCAGCACCTCGAACACATCGCCTTCGGCCTTCGGCGTGTCGTGTTCCCACAGTGAGAAGTGGACGAGCTCCCAGCGGCTGGAGTCCACAGCCGCCGCAGCGAGCACCGCGCCGTCCGCACCGGCCAGCCGCACGGTCTCCTGCGCCGCGTCCGCCATGACGTCGGCCAACACCACGCCCTCGGGCACCGGTTGACGCCGCCGTACCGCGAACCGCGCCGGTGAGCCGGGGGCGCCGCCCTCCTCGTACGCCAGGCCGGTCCACTGCCGCACCGACGGTCGCCCGAAGTCGTTGCTGAGCCCCTGGAAGGCGCCGCCCCACAGGAAGGTGTTCATGCCCTCGACGGTGTTCCACAGGTAGAACGGCGCGTACTGGTTGACCGGCGAGCCGTTCACCCCGCGCTCCCGCAGGAGATACGTCTTGAAGCCGAGGCCCTCCCAGTCGTCCAGCAGATGCCCGATGCGGGCGACACGGCTCCGGATGATGCCCGTGTCGTAGTCGGCGGGCAGCGTCAACTCGTACTGCATGGCGTGCATCGGATGCCTCCTCAGGCCGAAGAGCCGTTCGCGGGGTAGTCCTCGGGGCCGACGTGCGCGTCCCACTCCGTGGTGGTGCCGTCCTCGGCGGCCTCGACGACCGCGAGATGCGTCATGAAGGTGCGCGGCCCTGCGCCGTGCCAGTGCCACTCCTCCGGCTCGATCCACACGGTGTCGCCCGCGCGGATCAACTCCGGCGCGCCGCCCTTGCGTTGCACGAGCCCTTCGCCCTCCAGGACGTGCAACACCTGGCCGTGCGGATGGCGGTGCCAGGCGGTGTGGGCGCCGGGCGCGAAGTGGACGTTGAACATGCGCAGCCGGGAGGGGGCGGCGGGCGCGGCTATCTCGTCGAGCCACACCGAGCCGGTGAAGTTCTCCGCCGGGCCCTGGCGGGTGTCGGGGCGCTTCCTGGTGATGTGCACGGATCTGGACTCCTAACGCGGGGCGAGAAGGGAGAGCAGCCCTCGGACGCCGGCGTCGAAGGCGGTGGGTGAGCCGGAGGCGCGGGCGAGGACATAGCCGCCCTGGACGGTCGCGAGGACGGTCGCGGCGATCTCCTCGCCGTCCAGCGAGGGCGCGAACTGCCCCTGCTCCTTGCCCTCTTCGACGATCCCGGCGATCAGCTCACGGATCGCGTCGAGCGTGTCGTCGACCGGCGCGCGCAGCTCGTCGCTGGCGATGACGTCCGGATCCATCGTCAGCCGCCCGACGGGACAGCCGCGCAGCACGTCACGCTCGCGCCGCAGATACGCCTCGATGCGCTCGTACGGCGTTCCCGGGCCGCCCAGTACTCCCTCGGCGGTAGCCCGCAACTCCTCGGCCGTCCGCCGGATCGCCGCCAGCGCGAGATCCGGCTTGCCCCTGAAGTGGTGGTACATGCTGCCCTGTCCGGCGCCCGCGCGCTCCAGGATCGCCTTGGGGCTGGTGCCCACGTAACCGCGCTCCCACAGCAGCTCACGGGTGGACTCGATCAGCCGGTCCGAGGTGCTCTCCGAGGTGCTCATACGGAGACTGTACATACTAGTAGTTACAGAAGTCGAGCCCTTTGAGGAGCAGCGGACACGAGCCCGCGTACTCCCCGGGAGGTACGCGCACTGCCGCTGGCCGTACGACGACCCGGCCCCCTCCCCGGCGGGAGTCTCGAGCCATCACCGCAAGACGCACCACCGACCCACCCAGGAGATGACCCGAGATGCAGACCCTCGCAGACTGGCACGGCGGGCCCGGCCCGTGGATCCTCTTCTTCCCGCTGATCTGGGCGGCCGTCGTGATCGGCGTCGTGACCGTGCTGCGCCGCACCGCCTGGCGCGGCCGCAGCGGCCCGTGGCGGCCCATGCGGGACACCCGCCCCTCCGGCGACTCACCCCTTGCCGTACTCGGCCGCCGCTTCGCCTCCGGTGAGATCGACGAGGACGAGTACTGGCGCCGGCTGTCCGTGCTGGACGAGCAGTTCGGCCGCACCAAGGGCGGTGCCGCGTGACCACCACGACCGCCCTCCGCACGGCCGCCCGGGTCGTCGACGCCGTGAAGGTGTACGGCCGCGCCGACACCGAGGTGAGGGCCCTGGACGGGGTGAGCGTCGACTTCCCGGTCGGCCGCTTCACCGCGATCATGGGGCCCTCGGGCTCCGGAAAGTCCACCCTGATGCACTGCGCGGCCGGCCTCGACACGCTCAGCTCGGGGACCGCGTACATCGGTGACACCGATCTGGGCGGCCTCGACGACCGCCGCCTGACCCTGCTGCGCCGCGACCGCGTCGGCTTCGTCTTCCAGGCGTTCAACCTGGTGCCGACGCTGAGCGTCGCGGAGAACATCACGCTGCCGCTGGACCTCGCCGGCGGCAAGGGCGACCCCGAGTGGATCGAGGCGCTCATCGATGTCGTCGGTCTGCGCGACCGCCTGCACCACCGGCCCGCCGAACTCTCCGGCGGGCAGCAGCAACGCGTCGCCGTGGCACGGGCGTTCGCCGGGCGGCCCGACGTCGTCTTCGCCGACGAGCCCACCGGCAACCTCGACTCCCGCTCCGGCGAGGAGGTCCTCGGCCTGCTCGGCCGCGCCGTGCGCCAGACCTCCCGCACCGTCGTCATGGTCACCCACGACCCGGTCGCCGCCGCCCACGCCGACGAGGTCGTCTTCCTCGCCGACGGGCGCCTGGTCGACCGCATGGAATCCCCGACCGCCGACAGGGTCCTGGACCGCATGAAAGCCTTCGAGGTGCCCTCATGAACGCCGCCGTACGCCTGAGCGTGTCCTCCCTGCGCGCCCACAAGCGGCGCTTCGCCGGCACCTTTCTCGCCGTGTTCCTCGGCGTCGCCTTCCTGGCCGGCACCCTCGTCATGGGCGACACGCTGCGCGCCGGCTTCGGCGCGATGTTCGGCACCGCCACCAGCGGCACGGACGCCGTCGTCCGCAGCGCCGACGCCCTCACCACGCCCGGCGAGAGCCAGGGCGTGCGTCAGCCGGTCGACACTGCCCTGGTGAACACCCTCGAACGGGTACCCGGGGTCGCGGCCGCCGCACCCGACATCGAGGGCGCCGGCCAGCTCGTCGGCAAGAACGGCCAGCCCATCGGCGGCAAGGGCCCGCCCACCCTCGCCGGCAACTGGATCACCGACACCAAGCTCAACTCCTACCAGCTCGCCGAGGGCCGCGCCCCGCAGAGGTCGGGCGAGGTCGTCGTCAACCGCGGCGCCGCGAAAAAGGGCAATCTGAAGATCGGCGACACCACCACCCTCCGAACCCCCGACCCGGTCAAGGTGAGGATCGTGGGCCTGGCGACCTTCGGCGGCGAGGACGGCATGGCGCAGGTGACCTTCACCGGCATGACCCGCGCCGACGCCGAGAAGTACCTCACCGCCCGTCCCGGCGAGGCGGCGAGCATCAAGGTACGGGCGGGCCCCGGCGTCAGCGAGAAGGAACTCGTCGACCGCCTGACCCCCGTACTTCCCAAGGGAGTTGAGGCCATCACCGGTCAGGCGTCGGCCCAGGAGAACACCGACATGATCTCCAGCCAGTTCCTGACCCTCTTCACCACCTTCCTCCTCGTCTTCTCGGGCATCGCCCTCCTCGTCGCGACCTTCTCCATCCACAACACCTTCGCGATCGTGGTCGCCCAACGCACCCGCGAGAACGCCCTGTTGCGCGCCCTCGGCGCCTCCCGCCGCCAGGTCACCGCCACAACCCTGATCGAGGCCACCGCCGTAGCCGTGACCGCCTCGGCGGCGGGCCTCGCGGGCGGCATCGGCATCGCCGCCGGACTGCAGGCCCTGTTCCCGGCGATCGGATTCCCCTTCCCCGACGGCGACCTGGTCATCAGCGCCCTGTCCATGACGCTTCCGCTCACGGTGGGCATCGTGGTCTGCCTGGGCTCCGCGCTGCTGCCCGCCGCACGCGCCGGCCGCACCGCCCCGCTGGCCGCCCTGCGCGAGACGGTCGTCGACACCTCCGGCGCCTCCCGCACCCGCGCCGTCACCGGCATGGGCCTCGCCGCCCTCGCGGTTGCCACCACGCTCGGCGGAGTGCTCGTCTCACCGTCCCTCTGGATGGCGGGACTCGGCGCCGTACTGGCGCTGGTGGCGTTCGTGGTCCTCGGCCCGGTCGCCTCGACCACGGCCGTACGCATCCTCGGCGGCCCCCTCGACACACTCCGCGGCGTCACCGGCGGCCTCGCCCGCCGCAACGCCCTGCGCAGCCCCAGGCGGACGGCCGCCACCGCGAGCGCCCTGATGATCGGCGTGGCCGTCGTCTCCCTCTTCACCGTGTTCGGGGCCTCGCTGAAGGCCACCATGGACCAGACCGTGTCCCGGTCCTTCGCCGGCGACGTCGCCGTCAGCACACCGTCCTTCGGCGCTGGCGGCAGCGGTCTGAGCCCCCGGCTCGCCGGCGCGATACAACAACTGCCCGAGGTCGACACGGCCGTAGGCCTCGGCCGCGGAGTGGCGAAAGTCGACGGCAAGGGACGGGCCTTGACCGTCACCGACCCCGTCGCCCTGGCGCGCACCTTCGACCTCGGCAAGGTCGACGGTTCACTCCGCGCCCTCGGCACCGACGGCATCGCCCTCACCAGGGCGGAAGCCGACCAGCAACACCTCACCACGGGCGACAGGGCCCAACTCACCTTCACCGACGGCAAGAAGCAGACCTTCACCGTCCGAGCGGTCTACGGCCGGTCCGAACTCGCCGGCGACTACGTCATCACCCGCGCCGCCTGGGCCCCGCACCGCACCCAGGACTCCGACACCCTCGTCGCCGTCTCCTTCAAGGACGGCGTGAACACGGACGCGGGCAAGGCCGCCGTGCAGAAGGTCGCCGACCGCTACGGCAACCCCGAGGTCCAGACCCGCAGCGAGTACGCGCAGTCCTCGGCCGGCGGCATCGACATGATGCTCACCCTCGTCTACGCCCTGCTCGCCCTCGCGGTCCTCATCGCACTGCTCGGCATCGCCAACACCCTCACCCTGGCGATCCACGAACGCACCCGCGAACTGGGACTGCTCAGGGCCGTCGGCCAGACCCGCCCCCAACTGCGGGCCATGGTCCGCTGGGAATCGGTCCTCGTCGCCGCCTTCGGCACGGTCGGCGGACTCGGCCTCGGCGCCTTCCTCGGCTGGGTCCTGGTCAAGGCCTCGGACGGCGCCGGCGACAGCGCCTTCGCCTTCGCGATCCCGCCCGCACAGCTCGCGATCGTGGCCCTGGTGGGCCTGACAGCCGGCGCCCTCGCAGGCCTGCGCCCGGCCCGACGCGCGGCACGCCTGGATGTACTGCGCGCCATCGCCACGGAGTGATCGATGCCTGGCAACAAGGCCGTCGAGCCACCCTGCCCAACAGCACTTCGACGGCCACCTGCTCAACGGCACAGGCCCTCCGAGGCCCACCGCACCGCCGGACACCGGCCGGGAGGGAGCCGCAGGGGCATCCAGAACGCCACCAGCGGGAGTTACTTCGGCGGCCAGATCTGCGGACCCATCTACAAGGAGGTGATGGAGTTCGCACTGAAGACCCTTCAGG